>JAYPDR010000037.1:0-15669 GCA_038125345.1 Marinoscillum sp.
TTTTAACCTTGGCGCCTGAAGGAACTAGATCAAAAGTAGAGAAATTAAAAACATGGTTTTATTATATTGCCTTAAAATCAAAAGTACCTATATTGCTTGTAGGATTTTGTTTTAAGAGGAGAGTAGTTCATTTTGGTGAAAAATTTTATCCTTCTGGTGATATTGAAAAAGATATGAAAAAAATATTATTATTTTTTTCAAATTATCAGGGTAAAATCCCAAGTAAAGGAATAAATCATTTGTTATGAAGATTTCAATCTTATTATTTATTTTAATCAATCTATTCTCAAATATCGATGTATCTTCAAGAAATGCTTATATAAAAGAAGATATAACTACTCTTGATTCTTTACTTTATCCTAGTTCAAAGCATAGAGAGCAGTCTAAATTAATTTATCAGCTATTATCTAAATATCACTACCAAAATATTCAAGTAAATGATTCATTGTCCAAAAGAATAATTGATAACTATATAAAAACACTTGATCCAAATAAAGAATATTTTTATGATTCTGATATAACTTATTTTAATCAGTATAGATATCAGATGGATGATTATGTTGTTTCTGGATATTTAGAGCCAGCATATGAAATATTTACCGTTTATATTGAAAGGGTAAAAAATCGTATAGATTATGTTTTCTCTTTACTTGATAATGAGCCAAATTTTTCTGTAAATGAAGAGTTAGTTTTTGATAGGGAAGATGAGTCGTGGTTTATTGATCTTTATCAGATGGATGATTACTGGAGAAAAAAAATAAAAAATTCTATTCTAAATATGAAGATATTAGGAAAAGATTGGGAATCAAATAAGGAAACGCTTGACAAAAGATATAAAAGATTTTTGAAAACAATTTCTCAATTTAATTCCGAGGATGTTTTTGAAATGTTTATTAATTCATACACCGAGCTTTATGATCCACACACAAACTATTTTTCTCCTGTAAATGCTGATAGGTTTGAAATTAATATGAGTAAAACCTTTGAAGGTATAGGGGCAAGATTGCAACAAGATCTAGAATACACTACTATATTTCAAATTATGCCAGGAGGACCTGCTTCTAGAAGTAAAGAGCTTGAGAAAGGGGATAAGATAATTGGTGTTGGTCAGGGAGAAGATGGAAAGTTTGAAGATATTATTGGTTGGAGACTTGATGATGTTGTTTCTAAGATAAAAGGTCCTAAGGGTTCTCTTGTAAAATTACTTGTTTTAAAAAAAGAAGCACAAATTGATGATTTTCCAGATACTGTAAGATTAGTTCGAGATAAGGTTGATGTGGTAGATGAAGATGCTTCATTTGAAATTATCCCTTACAGGGCAAATAATAAAACTTATAATGTTGGTCTAATAAATATACCTAGTTTCTATATAAATTTTGAAGAAGCTCAGCTCGGTAAACCAGATTACAAGAGTGTTACAAGAGATGTAAAAAAATGTATTGATTCACTAAAATCAATGTCTGTAGATGGTATCATAATTGACTTGAGAAATAATGGCGGAGGATCTTTACAAGAAGCTATTGATCTTACTGGTCTATTTATAGAGACTGGGCCTGTGGTTCAAATTAAATCATCAAACGGAAAAATAGATATTGAGAAAGATTTTGATAAGAATATTCATTATGATGGTCCTCTATTGGTTTTAAATAATTCATTTACCGCATCATCTTCTGAAATTTTTTCAGGTGCCTTAAAAGATTATAACAGAGGTTTGATTGTTGGAGAATCAACTTTTGGAAAAGGCACAGTTCAGAATCTTATTGATCTTGAAAGATTTTTCCCTAATTCAAATGCTCAATTTGGACAACTTAAAATAACACTTGCTAAATATTATAGGGTTAATGGCGGTAGTACTCAGAAAATTGGTGTAGAGCCACATATTGAATTTCCTAATATTTATGATAGAGATTTTTATACTGAGAATTCACGAGAAAATGCTTTAGAATGGGATAGAATTAGAGAGATTTACTTCAATAAATCAGAAGATATTTCTGAGTCATTAGTTAATTATTTAAACAAAAAATTAGAGTCAGATATCCAAAATGATTCTACTTTTATTAAGTATGTATCTTATGTTGAAGAAACTAAAAAGAATAGAGAAAAAAAATCTATTTCTTTGAATTATTCTAATAGATTAGAAGAGAAAAAAGCTAATGATTTAAAATCTAACTCACTTAATACAAGTATTGAAGTTACAGAAATATTTCAAGTTAAGGAGGAAAGTCTTATAAATAAAATTAAAAATGATCTCTATCTTAGAGAAAGTCTTAAATTATTTATCGAGATGCTTGGATTCAAGGAGAGTTAAATAGTACTTTTTTCAACAGTAATTGTGGATAAGTATTTATTTTACTGTTGAAATCTAAAGTAAAACTTTGTTGAAAAGTTGTGAATAACTTTTTCATATTTTTTTTGAAAGTACATTCAATTTTATCTTACTTAGTATCATCAAGCGAGAGATATTAAAGTTTGAACCTCGTTCAGGCTAGTCGCAAAAAGAGAAGAGAATTACGGTTCACGACTCAGAAAGCAACAAGCTCTCGAAGCGGAAACTTAATTTATTAAGCGGAAACTTCAAGGACCTTATAACTGTAGTTTGACGTTTGGGAAGCACCACGGTGATTTCAAAATGAAAAGGGCGAAAATTCGATAAGAATGAACGCCCTTTTATTGTTTATAGAGGTCTCTATTTCACTTATTTGATCTCTTAAAATTCTGTTGAAAAGTTGTGAATAACTTTTTCATATTTTTTTTGAAAGTACATTCAATTTTATCTTACTTAGTATCATCAAGCGAGAGATATTAAAGTTTGAACCTCGTTCAGGCTAGTCGCAAAAAGAGAAGAGAATTACGGTTCACGACTCAGAAAGCAACAAGCTCTCGAAGCGGAAACTTAATTTATTAAGCGGAAACTTCAAGGACCTTATAACTGTAGTTTGACGTTTGGGAAGCACCACGGTGATTTCAAAATGAAAAGGGCGAAAATTCGATAAGAATGAACGCCCTTTTATTGTTTATAGAGGTTTCTACTAATCTATAATTATTCCTTTTACACCGTTTTCAGTTAAAATATTTGTAAACTCTTTTAAATCATTGCTAATAATGCTTTCAAGAGGTTTAATATAATTATTATAATCATTTCTGAGTTCTTCTAATCTATTCATCATGCCATCATTAGGACCCTGAGTGTCGGTTGTAATTCTATTATAAAGATGAGTAATATGATTCGTCCATTTCCTAGGGAAATTAATTTCATCTTGAGAAGTCTCTATTTTATCTTGATATAGGTTATCTTCTATTTCTTTTAACTTAGAAATTAAACTTTTTCCGCTCTCTTTGATGATTTTATTATAAGGTTTATCACTGGTTAGTTTAATGTATGAATTTATTTGATTAGTGATATTTCTAATTTCATCCAGTTTCATCTGAGATTTCTCTATCATTTCCTTAACAATATTTGCTGTCTCAAATTGATTAATTAATTCTTCTTTAGGGATGTTCCATCTAGGATCAATCTTTACTGAAAGATTTTTTGAATATGTATAATTATCAATTTTCAATTCTATAGAATAATCTCCGGGTACTGCTTCGGGACCATAGCCTCCTCTTGCGCTGTAGTACATTGAGACAAAATCTTTTTGAATTCTGGGCTCTTTGTAGGATAAATCCCAAAAGAATGTATGAACTCCTGAATATAAAGTAGAAGAGTCGATATCAACTACACTCATGTATTCTTTTTGATCCATAAAATCAACTACTGTATTTCCTTCATTGTCAAGTAATTTGAAGGTTACTTTATTAACGGGAGTGTTATTTGGTAAATAAAAAGAGATATCATTTTCAAAACTTGCGCCAGAAGATCTCCATCCGCTTCCAACATTAGTTCTTAGAGCGTCTTCTGGAGTGAAAACATGAGGAATATTTAAATTTTCCATAACATTATCAACTTCTTGGAGGATGTTGATTTTATCTAATATCCAAAATCCTCTTCCTTGAGTAGAAATTGCTAAATCATTCTGAGTAACCTCCATATCTGTGATTGGTACATGTGGTAGATTCAGTTGAAGAGAATTCCATGAATCACCATTATTAAATGAGACAAAAGCACCAAATTCAGTTCCAGCATATAATAATCCAAATTTTGATGGATCTTCAGCTACACTTCTGACAAAATGATCGTTAGGTATTCCATTTTCTTTTGATATTAATTTCCATGACTTTCCATAATCATTTGTTAGAATAATATAAGGTTTTGGGTCTCCATTTCGATAATTATAGACAGCTACTATTGCCCTCCCAGGAGCTTTTAAAAAACACAGATAAGGAATGATTTTAGATGGTGTTATGTTTTCCCAGTTCTTTCCTCCATCTCTAGTTAAATGAATCATACCATCATCTGAACCTACCCATATCTCTCCCTCATTAAAAGGGGACTCTTCTAATGCAAAAATTGAAGAATATACTTCAACTCCTGTTGCATCATTTTGGATGGGGCCTCCAGGTATATCTGCTTTTTCTGGATCGGTTTCTAATAACCTCCTAGTTAAGTCTGGGCTAATTATTTCCCAATTTTTTGCGTTATCATTTGTTCTATGAACAACATTTGATCCGATTAAAACATTATCAGGATTAAATTTAGATACGAGAACAGGATAATTCCATTGAAATCTGTAAAGTAATTCATCTTGCCTGGTTCCCTCTGTTAGATGGACATAAGGTGTCCTTTGATATTCTTCACCTGTCTCAAGATTTTTGTATGTGAATTCACCACTATATCCAGTAGAGTAAAGAATATTTGGATTTGTTGGGTGAACAGCAATATCTGAACATTCTGTACCTCCTGCATCAAACCAATTCTCAAATTGAGTTAGTGAAGGGACAGCTCTACTTGGTACTGATATTGTTGAGTTGTCTTGTTGGCCAGCATATAACCTAAAAGGAAACTGGTTATCAACAGTTAGCCTGTAGAATTCAGAAGTAGGCTGGTTTAACTGTGTAGACCATGTTTCACCACCATTTAATGAGACGTTAGCTCCTCCATCATTACAATTTATCATAATATCGGTATTCTCTGGATTAATCCAAACACCATGGTTATCACCATGTGGGGTCCTAATTCTCTCATCAAAAGTTTTTCCTCCATCAATAGATTTATAAAACCCTGTATTAGATGCGTAGATGATATTCTCGTTTTTTGGGTCAGCTGTTATGTGAGAATAATACCATCCTCTTTGTCTTAACTTATGATCACTGTTAACTTTTTTCCAAGCTTTCCCACCGTCATCTGATCTATATAAACCGCCTTCCTCTTCTTTTTGAGCTTGTATCATCGCCCATAATCGATTAGAATTAACTGGCGAGTATTCTACTTCAATTTTACCTATTAATCCCTTAGGGAGCCCCTCAGAGAGTTTTTTCCAATTTTTCCCTCCATCTTTAGACATAAACACACCTCCTTCATCACTTCCGTCTATCAGAGTCCAAGGTTTTCTCTGCACAGTCCAGAAGGAGGCAAGAATTTCATTTGAATTTGTTGGGTTAATTTCAACATCTCTTGCTCCAGTTTTATTACTAATAAAGTGTATTTTTTTCCAGGTATTTCCACCATCTTCCGTCTTAAAAATTCCTCTTTCTTCGTTAGGTGCAAAAATATTTCCAAGTGCTGCAACATACACGATATCAGCGTTTTTAGGATCTATAGCAACCTTTCCTATGAGTCCTGCTTCCTTTAAGCCTATATGTTCCCAAGTCTCACCCCCATCGACTGATTTGTACATTCCATTACCAGTTGATATATTGCCTCTTGGGTCTGCAGATCCAGTACCCACATACACTATATTTTCATCTGATGGGGCTACAGACACCGCTCCAATTGATCCTACAGTTATCTGACCGTCAGATATATTATTCCAAGTATTACCTGCATCTGTGGTCTTCCACACTCCACCACCTGTTGTACCCATATAGAAGGTATATGTTTGAGAGGGTACTCCACTTACTGCGGTTGATCTTCCCCCTCTGTATGGCCCGACAAATTTCCATTCGAGAGAACTATATAAATCTTCAGTAGAAATTGTTTGTGATCGAGTAGGGTAACTTAAAAATATTATTGCTAAAAGTGTTTGGGTTATAATGTGTTTTATATTCATGATAATTTTTTTTATCAAGTTAAATAAGATCTTCCAATTCTTTATTTTTTTCCTATTTTTTCTTCAAAATATCATTTTAGATTAATCTAAAAATTATTATATAATATATTATAAATCAGTTAGTTATATATTTATTTATAAATATTTTATTTAATAATAATCGATTCGTTAGAAATGAGCTGTATTTTTCAAATTTTATAGTTAATTTTTTAATAATTCAAGGATGAGTTTTCTTTTAATGACGAAATAATATTTATATTCAACACTAAAAATTTAAAACTATGGTTAGAGAAAATTGGGGAAGTAGATTTGGATTTATTATGGCTACTGCTGGCTTCGCTATTGGTATGGGAAATATTTGGAGATTCCCATACATTGTAGGTGAAAGTGGTGGCGGAGCATTTATTCTTGTCTACTTAATTTTAACAGCTATAATTGGTGTCCCGCTCCTCACTGCAGAAGTGAGTCTTGGAAGAAAAGCGCAACTAACTCCACTTGCAGGAATGAAAAAACTCTCATCTCCTACATCCTTCTGGAATATTATTGGATGGGTTGAGCTTTTGACTACTATAATTATTTTAGGATTTTATTTGATGATCATGTCCTGGGTCACTGTCTACTTTAAGGAGTATCTCACCGGAGAGGCATTTTCTTTCACGTCAGAGACTATTCAGACTCATTTTGATGAGCTACAGAGAGACCCTTCTACACTTATCATGTACAGTGCTGGAATAGCTGCAATAATGGCATTTGTAGCTGCTAGAGGCTTACAGGGTGGAGTTGAGCTTGTTTCTAAGATATTCATGCCTGTACTACTTATAATGTTTATATTTTTAGCATTCGGCTCAAACACATTTGAGGGATCCTCTGAAGGATTATGGTGGTACCTCACTCCAGATTTCTCAAAAATTACATTTGCTGTTATTCTTTCTGCTCTTGGACAGATTTTCTTTTCTATTGGAATAGCATTAACTGCTGGATTTGTCTTCGGAAGCTATCTAGATAAGAAAACTAGTGATATTCCTGGAAGTGTAGGGATTGTTGTATTTTTTGATACAGCTATTGCAATAATAGCAGGATTAGTAATATTCCCTGCCTTATTTGCTTTTGATATTGAGCCAAACTCTGGCCCTGGCCTTCTATTTGTTACTATGGCTTCCTTATTCAAAGAGATTCCTTTCGGGACATTTTTGGGAGGATTATTTTTCTTTCTAGTATTTATAGCAGCATTTACCTCTATAATTGGACTGTTGGAGGCTGTGATTTCAACTGCAATGGACTCATTTAATCTATCAAGAGTAAAAGCCGTAATTTTTAGTGTATTACTCACTTTTTCACTTTGCGTCCCTAACATTTTAGGTTTCAGTACTTGGGAAAATATACAAATTTTTGATATGAGTATTTTTGGCTTTTTTGATTTTATAAGTGCTAAAATTCTTCTCCCACTTGGTGGTTTACTAATTGCTATTTATGTTGCACATATCTGGGGCTTCTCAAAATTTATGGAGGAGACTAATGTAGGTTCGGACAAGATAAAAGTTACGCCTCTTTGGGGTCCTATAATGAAATTTGTAATACCTGTTATTATACTTGTAATCCTTGTTTATGGACTTGCAGGTGAGAATTTAGCATAAAACTTAGCATATGGATAAAATAGATTCACTTAATCAGACAGCTGATTTTCATAGACTTTTTAATCATCCAATACTTGATAAACCAACTATTCCTGATAAGAATAGATGTGAACTTAGAGTAGAGTTGATATCAGAAGAACTCAAAGAACTCAAAGAGGCAATAGCAAACAACGACATAGTTGAGGTAGCTGATGCTCTCTGTGACATACAGTATGTCCTCTCAGGGGCTGTTCATGAGTTTGGGATGAGTGAGAAGTTTGTTGAGCTTTTTAATGAGGTCCAGAGGTCAAATATGAGCAAGGCCTGTAAGACGAGAGAAGAGGCAGAGCAGACAGTTAGATATTATTTAGAGGAGATGGACACAGAGAGTTTCTACGAGGAGAAAGAAGGAAAATTTCTCGTGTACAGAAAAGGTGACAGGAAGACGTTAAAATCTATAAATTACTCACCAGCACAACTCAAGAAAATACTTGAAAGTTAGATATTTGTGTTGATATTATTTAGGTCAGTGAATGACTGGCGAAGTCTCTCAATCATTGAATTTTCACCTTCTAGAAGCCATTTCCTAGGATCGTAATATTTTTTATTTGGCATATCATCACCCTCTGGGTTTCCTATCTGAGCATTGAGATAGTCTTGATTTTTTACATGGTATTCGTTCACTCCTTTACAGAATGCCCACTGCATGTCGGTATCAAGATTCATCTTCACCGCTCCGTACCCAATAGCCTCTCTGATCTCCTCTCTAGAAGAGCCAGATCCACCATGAAAAACAAAATTTATTGGATTTGATTCAGTGTTATTCATCAGTGACACGTACTCTTGTGATTTCTGTAAGATGGTAGGTTTTAGCTTCACATTTCCTGGTCGATACACTCCGTGTACATTCCCAAAAGCAGCAGCAACCATGAAATTTGGACTAATTTTAGATAATCTCTGGTAGGCGTAGTTCACCTCTTCTGGTTTCGTGTAGAGTTTTGACTCATCCACATCTGAGTTATCTACTCCATCTTCCTCACCACCTGTGACCCCTAGCTCAATCTCTATAGTCATCCCCATCTCATTCATCCTCTCAAAGTATGTGCATGAGATATCTAAATTTTCTTCAATACTCTCCTCTGATAAATCGAGCATATGAGAGCTGAAGAGGGGGATGCCCTCTTTCTTGAAGAATTCTTCACCTTCCTCAAGCAGGCCATCAATCCAAGGGAGTAAGTTCTTTGCGCAGTGGTCAGTGTGAAGAATTACAGGTACTCCGTACTCTTTAGCCATGAGGTGTACGTGGTAGGCTCCTGAGACTGATCCAACAATTGCTGACTTCTGGTTTGTGTTGTCAAGGTGTTTTCCAGCGTAGAATGAGCCTCCACCATTAGAAAATTGTATGATAACAGGAGCATTGAGCTCTTTCGCGGTCTGTAGAACCGCATTGATAGTACTCGTATTCACAACATTCACTGCTGGGAGAGCGAAATTATTTTCGTTTGCGTAGTTAAGGAGTTCAGTCACTTCCTGACCGTGAAGTACACCTGGTCTAAATTTCATAGTTTGGTTTTTATTTTGGTTTTTTTCGCAAGCTACTGACAAGACAATTCAATTACAAAGTATTTCTCTAATAATTGTGCACAAAGAGCTCTTTTGACCTATTTAATGCATCAAATCGTACCTCGAGCTTGACTCTCTCCATCTCAGCTCTGTAGGGAATTTCTGGGCAGTTTGGATGGTATTTGATGTAGTAGAAGTATATGGTCTGGCCTCTCTCGTAGAGAGTGAGATTATCAGGTTTTCCGAGGATATCAATTATCTGGTTCTGGCTATATCGTAAAAAAAGCTCCCTATTCTCCATAATCATTCTTACCATAGACTCCCTCTCTCCCTGACAGCCGAATGGATCTGCGACCCATTTTCTGTAGTCTAGACCGTCTATCTGTGGAGGGGTAGTGGAGCACGAGTTAAAAAGGCAAAAACACGTAAGAAGTACTGCTACTAATTGTCTCATATACTATAAAAATAATATAATTACAAGTGATTTATTATTTTTTTTGAGAAATAAGATTTCAAATAAAAAAAATTATTTTAATAGTAAAAAATGAATTATAATTGTTTTGCTCTTTAGTAGAGCGTATTGTATAAACCATTGTTGGGCTCTTTAATAGAGCGTATTGTTGGGCTCTTTAATAGAGCGTATTGTATAAACACAATAAAGAAACTAAGTTTGAATTTTTTATTTCTGAAATTCTTAGGTGATATTATATTTTCAATGCGTAAAGCATCTTGGTTTATACTCATTTTCTCCTTTTTATCGTATAACACATTTGCTACTGACTACACAATCACTGTCACTGCAGCTGGAAACTCTGATTATATCTTTAATAGTAGTGGTTTACAATTAACGAATTCAAACGATCCAGATATCAGTGTCAATGTAGGTGATAAGCTCATTTTTGATGTGACCTCGAGCAGTTTAGCATCTCACCCCTTCGCTATTGTTAGTGCCTTGGATGGAACTACAAGTGGCTACAACTCAAGTTTTCTTGTGAGTGGGATAGCTAATAATGGAGATAACGCTGTCGTCATCACTTGGGATCTCACAGGTGTCACTGCGGGAGAGTACTACTACGTCTGCGTCAACCACCCATCTATGAGAGGGAAGATTACGGTAAACTCCATCTCTAGTGGAATTGACTCTGACGGTGACGGCGTAGATGACGATGATGACCTCGATGACGATAACGACGGTATAACTGATGTTCTCGAGGGAGGGGAGACGCTTGACACTGACGGTGATGGACTTCCTAATAGAATAGACCCAGACTCTGACGGAGACAACTGTAATGACGTTGTAGAGGCGGGGTATGGAGATCTTGACGGTGACGGTATACTAGGTGTAGCACCGTACAAGTACACAGCTGATGGTCTTATCGATGGTGCACAGGCATACAAGGCATTCAGTGGAATTGACGACTTAGATGGGAACGGGACAAAAGACTTTCTCGAGGCTGGTACAGCTCTCTCTAAAACCTCTGACCCTTCCAACCTGACTGTTCTTGAGTACTCAACTGTGAAATTCTCTGGGTCTGGTAAGACAGTAGACAATGTAGGAACAATAACCTACGCGTGGCAGATTACTACCGACAACGGAGACACGTGGCTCGATGTGAGTAACTACGTATCTTCTAACCCTAATCACCCAGGTAATTACTCTGGAATAGACTCGACAACGCTCGTGATAGACTCGGTCACTGCCGCTATGGACAACTATGGGTACAGATTATTCATGGAAACACCTGCGTTCAAGTGTGATGCTGACGTCACAACAAACAGGGCACAGCTCAGAGTGTATAAGCTCGATACCGACGGAGATAAGGTCCCTGATGAGACTGATCTCGATGACGATAACGACGGTATCCTTGACGCTGTAGAGGGTGGTGAGACGCTTGATACGGATGGAGACGGTGTGCCGAATAGGCTTGATACTGACTCTGATGGTGACGGCTGTCTTGACGTAGATGAGGCTGGTATTACAACCGACGAAAATAATGACGGCAAGGTAGGAATCCCTATCATAGTTGTTGACGCTCAGGGAAGAGTGACCTCATCTGGTTCTGGAAGCTACTCGTACGCGACTCCTGCCGACATGGATGGGAATGGTACATACGACTTCCTAGAGGCCAGCACAGACGCAACTGTCACCTCGAGCCCAACAAGCTCAACTGTAGGAGAGTTTAGTCAGGCAAAATTTGTTGCTTCAGGAGAGTCTGACGGTTCGTTAGGGTATATATGGCAAGTGAGTACTGACGAGGGGACAACATTCACCGACATCGAGACATTTGATAATGTGGGTGAGTTGCCTGAGGTAATGATCCTCGGTGGCGGAATGGGATATTTTGCTAGAAATTTCTCGTTCATAGAGCTCTATGTGAATGCAGACTTCGACGCGTCTAAGTACAAACTTGTTATTAAAAACCAGTCTGGTTCATCATATACACAAGTATTAAGTAGTGCTAAAGCTGGGCAGTACTATATCATTTATGACAACCAAGGCAATTTCACAAATTACTATGGATCATTTGGCAGTATCTACGGTTCAGGTAATTATGTTAATCAAAGATGGAATTCTCTTGGCGCTTTTAATAATGATTATATTGTTGAGATTCAGCGTTCTGACGACGGTCTTGTTGTCGACAGGTTCGGCTCAGATGTCAACAGCACAGGTGTAGATGACGCCTACCCGTGGTCTACTCCTATGGGATTCTTCAAGAGGAAAGATAACATCTACTCCTCAAGCGAGTTCGATCTGAGCGACTGGACAATATGCTCTTCATGCCTTGACAACACAACAAACGCGACATCATCGACTCCGTACGCGTTTGCTAGTGCAGTCCTCCCAGCAACTTCTCTCTACTCAGGGTATGATGACGACACACTGGTCATTAACTCAGCACCTCTCCACTACAACGGCTACCAGTACAGGGCAAAAGTAAAGACAGTAAATAGAGCGTGCGACGAAGGATCCTTCTCAGATCCTGCTACCTTATCAGTTTTTAAAGATTCTGACGGAGACGGAGTGGGTGACGCAGATGACCTCGATGACGATAATGACGGTATCCTCTACACTGAGGAGGGTGCTGAAGGCGAAGATTTTGACGGGGACGGAATCCCGAATAGCCTCGACCTGGACTCTGACGGAGACGGGTGCTTAGATGTTGTAGAGGCTGGATTCACTGACGCCGACGCAGACGGATTGGTAGGAGAGGGTACACCTGCTGTAAATTCAGACGGTACTGTGTCAGGACATACATACTCCGACCCACAAGATCTAGACGGAAACTCTCAGGATGACTACCTGGATGCAGGCTCTGACGCGCGAGTTAATTCTCACCCAGAGTCGTTGTTTGCTGACGAGGAGGATGACACGATATTTGTTGCATCAGCTGGGCTCAGCTCATCACTCATGCTCTTCGAGTATGGCTATCCTAACAGCACCTCAAACATGTACGCGTACATGACTACTTTCGATATCAATAATAGGGGATTCTTCGGCGGGACAGCTTCTACTACTTTACGGTCTGTGGTTGAGTTTAACACGCTCACTGACGAGGCAAAAACGGGTCTGGCATACTTATTCCAGAGCGCCGGACACTCGTACTATCTCAGAGCTACTACTGATAATTTCCAGACTGCCTCTGACTTTGCTGAGTCTGCTGGGGGTTACTTGGTTATTCTCAACAGCCCGTACGAGGCAGAGCTCGTAAGAGAGGCAGTGAGAAAACTTATCCCTAACACTAGTTTCTGGGTGAATTTCTTCAGAGATGAGAAAGCAGAGGGATATGTTCTTAACAGTGTAAGAACTGGGTGGGTGTCTGGCATTGTCCCTAACTCTGATGTCACCTACCAGTGGCAGGTGAGTGATGACGAGGGAGTCAGCTGGAGCGATGTCTCTGACGGTGTAAATTACTCTGGGTCGACAAACGATACACTTCGCGTGAAAGCTATCCCTGCAAGCTTTAACGGAAACCAGTACAGGGTCCAGGTGTCACCTAAAAGTTTCTCGTGCAGCTCAGATGCTGTATACTCAAACTCTGCGACACTCACAGTCTCTTCAGACCCAGACAATGACGGAGTGAAAAATAGTGAAGATCTAGACGACGACAACGACGGAATCCTCGATGTCGACGAGGGAGGTAAAACCCTAGACACTGACGGTGACGGAATCCCTAACAGGCTAGATCTAGACTCTGATGACGACGGGTGTCTAGATGCGGAGGAGGCTGGTTTTAATGGGTTCGATGAGGACGGTAGGTTATGCGCCGACGCAAGTTGTGCCGACGCTGACGGGACAGTAACTGGACACGACTACGACACAGAGCCTCTAGATGGCGATAACTCTGGTGAGGCAGACTACCTCGAGGCAGGCTCATCACCAACAATTACTTCTGATCTTTCACAAGAAACAATTTCTCCTAATGGCTCATCGTCATCTCTCATAGTGACAGGCTCAATAAGTGACATACCTTCGCCGAGTCTCACGTACACGAACTGGGCCCAAAATGAGCCAAATGGAGCTGATTATGGTCAGATGTATATAAGCGATGGCAAATGGGATGATACCCAATACTGGAACAGACATTTGTATATCGTCGAGTTTAGCTCCATAAGAAACGACGCCATCTCGGGATTTGCAAAACTTCTTGACATCCAGGGTCACTCGTACTACATATCGACTTCTACCAAATATTGGACTGATGCAAACACACACGCAAAAAGCCTTGGTGGCTACCTTGTAAGATTGGAGAGCAGTGCAGAGAACACGCTCGTCTGGGAGGCGGCAAAAGCAAGATCTACAAGCTACAATATATGGATTGGTCTTTATCAGAACAAGTCAAGCGCACAGTATTCTGAGCCTTCTGGTGGCTGGGAGTGGTCATCTATGCTTTCTACAATCTCCTACACATGGCAGGTGAGTAGCGATGGTGGTGAGAATTTCACTGACATAACCTCATCAAACAGCTCAGTAACGATAAACGATACAACCATTACCTACACCGGGTTTACCTCAAACTCGCTTGAGATAGACCCTGTTACTTATGGGCTCAACGACTACCAGTACAGAGTAATCCTCACAAACCCAGGATTTAAGTGTGCTGTGGCAGACACATCTACCATCACAACTCTCGTTGTCAGAGACGACTTCGATGGCGACGGCATCAGAGATGAGGTCGATGTGGACGATGACAATGACGGAATTTGGGATGTGAATGAGGGTGATGGCACGCTTGACACTGACGGAGACGGCAAGCCAGACACTCAGGACCTTGACTCAGATAATGACGGTTGTCCAGATGTCGACGAGGCGTATGGGACAGGATACGACTCAAATAGTGACAAAATTTTTGGTGGTGAGAACCCAACAATATCTTCCAACGGGTCAGTAAGTGGCTCGAGCTCGTCTCAGACTGGTCTTGACCAGGACGCGAACGGCGTGAAAGACTTCCAGGAGGCTGGATCAGCAATCACTGACGTGAGCTGTCCTGAGGACATCACTGCACCAGAGGGATCCAGTGTGGAGATAATAACTAGCGCTACGGGTCAGGGAGAGACATCAGTAAGCTACAGCTGGCAGGTGAGCTATGACTCAACAAACTGGGTAGATATTTCTGATGCTGAGCTGATGTTCCTGGGAATCGGTCAGGCTCAATATTCAACCTCTTATGAAGGTGAACCACAATTTATTGAGTTAGTAGCTCTTAAAGACATACCAAATCTCAACAAGTACAGAGTATACAATTACATAAATGGCGGCACGAGTTATTCTTATTACTATGACTTGAGTGGTTCTGCTAACAAGGGAGATATTATTCTTCTTTACTACTCGTATCAATTTGATAATTTCTTCAAGAAAAAACAAAGAGCAGACTATGACTTGGCATTTGATGCTGGAAATTTAATCAGGTCCGGAATACGGGGGGGAGATGACGCCTTCACGCTAGTAGATGGTAATAAAGGCCAAGATGATATTGTAGATATGATAGGTAGGAGAGGTGAGGACGGGACAGGTACGGCATGGGATTATTATAGAGGATGGATGAGAAGGAAGGCAAATTTACTTCCAAGAGAGAGCTTTAGTGAGGATGACTGGACAGTTTGTAAAGATTGCTTCATGGATCCTTTTGGAGACAGAGCAGCTTACCACGATAGAACTACTACAACTGGTAGATTAGAACCAACTACTCCATACCCACAGACAGATTACACTTTTATTTTTGATTACTCCAGAGGAGATACTCTTGTGATCGATGATATATCTCAGTCATTTAGCGGGTACCAGTTCAGGGCAATAGCCAGCACGCCTAGTTATGTGTGCGGAGAGAATGACACCACGTGTGCTG
>JAYPDR010000038.1:0-7211 GCA_038125345.1 Marinoscillum sp.
AAAAACAAGTAATAAAATGTTTTCTATAGAAAATATTAATGATTTATTAAAAGAATTAAAGTTAAAGTAGAATGGCATCTCTCGTCTTTATAGAATTTGATAAAAATATTATAAATGGTTACACGAAACAGTCAGCTACTCTTGCTAGTTCAAACTCAAATTTAGTGATAGGTGTTAGTGATTATAAAAATGAAGTATATTTAAAAACTTTGGGAGAGTATGGTTTTGATAAAGTTTACATGGTTAATGATTTTTCTAATGAAGATAAAATCTTTAATATAATTAGAGATGAAAACATTCAAACTATTTTTTCTTCTAATTCAAATAATATCAAGGAAATATCTTCTAAAATTTCTATAAATTTTAATTTTCCAATTTTAAATAATGTTATAAATCTTGAAAGTATTAATAAACCAAAAACTTCAATTTTTAGTGGTAAAGCAGAAGCTGAAATTCAAATAGATACTGATAAATGCATATTTATCTTAAATAAAAATTTAATTGAGTCAAAAAAGTTTAATAAGTCAACTAAAGTTGTAAATCTTGTCACAAGTGTAAATGAAAATAATTATTTGGTTTTAGAAAAAGTTGATAATAAAGAAGATATATCATTGTTAAATGCAGAGATAGTTGTTTCTGCTGGAAGAGGATTAAAAGGACCTGAAAATTGGGAAATGATAGAAAATCTAGCAAAAAAATTAAATGCTGCTACTGCATGTAGTAAACCTGTATCAGATGCGGGCTGGAGGCCTCACCATGAGCATGTTGGACAAACAGGAATTAAGATATCTCCTCAGATTTATTTTGCAATTGGAATTTCAGGAGCTATTCAGCACCTTGCAGGTGTAAATTCATCAAAAAACATTATTGTTATAAATAGTGATCCCGAGGCTCCTTTTTTTAAATCAGCTGATTATGGTATAGTAGGAGATGCATTTGAAGTTGTTCCAGAATTATTAAAAGCTTTAGATTATTAGTGAAAAAGGTTAAGTTAAATATATTAGGGTTATCATCAAGTGTTGACTCGCAGACAGGATCTTTCGCTTTGGTTTTAAAGGAAGATAAAGGAGATAGAAGATTACCTATAATTATTGGAATGTTTGAAGCACAATCTATCGCTATGGAAATTGAAAAAATTATCCCAAATAGACCAATGACCCATGACCTTTTTAAGTCTTTTTTAAAAAAAATGAATTTTTCAGTTAGTGAAATTGTAGTTACTGATATAAAAGATGGTGTGTTTTTTTCTAAAATTATAATTACTGACTCAATTAAAAAAATTAGTATAGATTCCCGTCCATCAGATGCAATTGCTATAGCTATAAGGTATAATGCTAATATTTTTGCTTCAGAAAATGTCCTAGAAAAAGCTGGAATTTTATTTGATGAAAATGAAGTTGAAAAAAAAGTTAACAAAAAGGATAAAGTAAAAACGTTAAAAGATTTTTCAATTCAGGAATTGCAAACTAAATTAACTGAATCAATTGCTAGCGAAAATTATGAATTTGCTGCAAGAGTTAGAGATGAATTAAATAGAAGAAATTGATAGATTTTTTAAAATTTATTTTAGGGTTAGTTTTTATTATTACTTTATCTTATTTTCTTTCTTCTTCAAAAAAAAATATTAATTGGAAATTAGTATTCTCTGGTATTTTATTACAAGTAGTTTTTGCTTTTCTTATTTCTAATATTGGATTAGTAAAATCATTTTTTAGTAGTATAAGCCAATTTTTTGTTTTATTAATTGGTTTTTCGCAGAAAGGAACATTATTTTTATTCCCAGACGCTTCATTTAATGGTTTTGCATTTTCTGCTCTTCCTGTTGTTATTCTTTTCTCTTCAATAAGTGCTGTTCTCTACTATCTTGGTTTTCTTCAAGTTATCGTTAAATCTATTGCTTGGGTTATGTCCAAGACAATGAAATTATCTGGTGCAGAATCCTTATCAGCTGCTGGAAATATATTTTTAGGACAAACTGAGGCACCTCTTCTTGTTAAGCCATATATTAAAAATATGACTAATTCTGAATTAATGTGTCTAATGACTGGTGGAATGGCAACTATTGCTGGAGGTGTTTTCGCTGCATATGTAGCTTTATTAGGGGGGTCAGATGCTACTGAATCTTTGAAATTTGCTACAATTCTATTGACAGCATCAATTATGAATGCTCCTGCAGGAATAGTAATTTCTAAAATATTCCTTCCTGAAAAAAAAGAGAATAAAATAAATGAAAATTTAAATTTAAAAAATGAAGATTTAGGCTCAAATGCTATTCATGCTCTTGCAAGAGGAGCATCAGAAGGATTAAAGTTAGCTATGAATATAGCAGCTATGCTATTAGCTTTTCTAGCTGTTGTTTATATGCTAAATCATTTTTTAGATTTTATTGGAGATTTAACTTCTTTAAATAATATAATTTATACATCATCAAATGGTCAGTTTGATAAATTATCAATGGAATTTATTTTAGGTCAAATTTTTAGAATATTCGCATTTATTATTGGTGTAAGTTGGAATGAGACTGTTTTAGTTGGAAGTTTACTTGGACAAAAATTTGTATTGAATGAGTTTATAGCATATGTTAATCTTGCTGAGATGAAAAATGCTGGATTGTTATCTCAAAAATCTATTGTAATTTCAACTTATGCCTTATGTGGTTTTGCTAATTTTAGTTCTATAGCTATTCAAATCGGAGGAATTGGTTCAATGGCACCAACAAGACAAACAGATATTTCTAAACTTGGATTTAAGGCTTTAATTGCAGCAACACTAGCAACTATGTTAACTGCTAACATTGCGGGTTTTATGATGATCTAGTTTTTAAGATAAAATCCAGCTGTCCTTTTGAAGAGCTATCAATATTTTCAAAATCTTTACTTTTAAATATTTTGTGAATTTTATTTGCTAACTCTTTTCCCAACTCTACTCCCCATTGATCAAAACTATTAATATTCCATATACAACCTTGAACAAATATTTTATGTTCATAGATAGCAATCAATCTTCCAAGATTGTAGGGATTTAACTTATTAAATAGAATAGTAGTTGATGGTTTGTTTCCTTCAAATAATTTAGAGTTTAATAATATTTTATAATTACTTTTCTTTTTTTTATCATTCACTTCAATCTGTGCCTCTTTTAATGTTTTACCTTTCATAAGAGCACTAGTTTGCCCAATTAAATTAGATAATAATATTTCATGAAGATCACTTTTTTCATTGTTTGATTTGGAAAAACCAATAAAATCACAAGGTATATATTTTGTTCCTTGATGAATTAATTGAAAAAATGCATGCTGTCCATTTGTGCCTATATCTCCCCAAATAATAGGCCCAGTTTGATATTTAACTTTTTTTGAATCATTACTAATACTCTTTCCATTACTCTCCATATCTGCTTGCTGTAAATACATGGGAAGGTATTTTAAGTACTCATCATAAGGTAGTATTGCTTGAGTTTCACATTTAAAAAAATTATTATAAATAATTCCAATGCAAGCTAAAATCACAGGTATATTTTTATCAAAAGGTTCATTTTGAAAGTGATAATCTATATCTTTTGCCCCCTTTAATAATGTTAAAAAGTTGTTATATCCTATCTTTAACATAATTGGAAGGCCTACAGCAGACCAAAAAGAATATCTTCCTCCTACCCAGTCCCATATCGGAAAGATATTTTTTTCCTTTATACCAAAAGATTTAGCTTTTTCAATATTAGAAGTGACTGCAAAAAAATGTTCTGAAAAATTACTTTTAGATTTATTATTAAACCATTTTATGCATTCTAATCCATTTTTTAAAGTTTCTATGGTTCCAAAAGATTTAGAAGATATGATAAAAATTGATTCTTCAGGATCTAATTTTTTAAGTACTTCTGTCATGTTATTAGGATCAATATTTGAAATGAAAAAAATATTGATTTGATTTTTAGAATAATGCTCAAGCGCATTACAAACCATTTTTGGTCCTAGGTCAGAACCTCCTATTCCTATGTTTATTATATTTTTTATTTTTTTTACTCCAATTTTTCCATCTTTAAAATCCTCATAGAAGGATTTCATTTTAATTAAACATTTTTTAACAGTATTATTATAAATGTTTTTTGTTTTAGAATTGTAAGAACCTCTCAATAGAAAGTGCATTACAGGTCTATCCTCTGAGGAGTTTATTTTTTCTCCATTAAACAGGGCTTTAATTTTTCTATTTAAATCTACATCGTTTAATAGCTGAACAAATGATTGAAATAGATTTTTATCAATATGGTTTTTTGAATAATCAAAAAGTAAATCTTTTATGGTAATTGAATATTTTTTAAATCTATCCTTATCTTCTTTGAACATCTGGTTTAATGATATTTTAGAAATTTGCCTTGATTTAATTTCTAAATTTTTCCATGATTGTAATTTTGATAAATCACTCATATCTTTTTTTTATTTTCATTATTTCAGAGTCAATTAAGCTATTTAATTTAATTTTATTTTTGTTGGAGTTTTTTGAATTCACGCAAAAATAAAACTTCAATTTTGGTTCAGTTCCTGATGGTCTTAATGTTATTATATATTTCTTTTGAGAAATTAATTGAATGACGTTTGACTTATCTTTTATAATTGGATTTTCAGTTTTATCCATATAATCTATGATTTTAATAACCTTATCATCAAATATAGTTGATGGAGCTTTTTCTCTAAAATCTCTCATAATAGAGTCAATTTTTTCTTTCCCAGTTATTCCTTCCATTTTTATTGTGTAAAGTTTTTCAACATATAATCCATAATCATCATAAATGTCTTCTAAAATATCAATTAAATTTTTATTGCTGAGTAAAGCCCAACTTGCAATTTCACATATAACAGCACTAGAAATTATTGCATCTTTATCTCTCACAAAATCATCTACTAAATACCCATAACTTTCTTCTCCACCTGCGATAAATTTTTCATTTTTTCTTTCTCTAATCAACTCAGCTATATATTTAAAACCTGTAAGTGTTGAATAACAAGAAATATTGTTTTTTTTAGCAATTTTCTCAATTAAAGAGGTTGTTACTATAGTTTTTGCAATAAATGGAGATTTATTTATTTTTTTTAAGTCTATATGTTTAATTATATAATAAATAATTAATGTTGCTAGTTGATTTCCATTTAGTATAGAAATTTTATTTTGAGTGTTAATTGCTACTCCAACTCTATCTGAATCAGGATCTGTTGCCAAGAGAATATCTGCATTTTCATTTATTAACTGATTTATTCCAAGATCTAGAGCATCAATTTCTTCTGGGTTGGGTGATTTTACTGTAGAAAAATTTTCATCAGGTTTAGATTGATCTTGAACAATTGAAATGTTATTAAACCCAAAGGAGTTTAAAGCTTTAGGGACTTGTGTTATTCCAGTTCCGTGTAGAGATGAAAAAACTATTTTCAATTTCGAATTGGTGTTGTTATTAAAACTTAGTTTTTTTATTTTATTTATATATTTATTATCTATATCATTATCTAGAATATAGATAAGGCTTTTATCTTTCTCATTATTAATTTTATTAAGGCTATTAACTTTTGAGACTTCTTTTATAATATTTGTATCATGTGGAGAGGTTATTTGACCTCCATCATTCCAATAAACTTTGTATCCGTTATATTCTTTAGGATTGTGTGAAGCAGTTATTACTACACCACAAGTGCAGTTAAGTTCTCTTACTGCAAATGATAATTGAGGTGTAGGCCTTAATTCGGAAAAAAGATAACATTTAATTTTATTTGCAGAAAATATATTTGCTGTTTGATGTGCAAATTCTTTACTATATTTTCTACTATCATAAGCTATTACAGCAGATTTATTTTCTGAGCTTTTTTTTATATAATTACTAAGACCTTGAGTTGCCATTGAAATTGTGTATTTATTAATTCTATTGGTTCCAATCCCAATTATTCCTCTCATACCTCCTGTTCCAAATTCTAAATTCTTATAAAATGAATCGATAAGCAAATCTTTATTTTTTGATTTTAATAGATTTTTAATTTCATTAATTTCATTTTTATCAAGATCATAATTAAGCCATTTTTTTGCCTGCACTTCTGAATTTGAAAGTAGGGTAGAATAATCTATACTTTTCACCTAATAACCTAATTTTATTTTGACTCTTTGTAGAACATTTACGGCAATTTTTTTTGCTTTTTCTTCTCCTAATTCAAGAATTTTAAACAAAAAATCTTTATTATTTGTTAATTCATTGTAATTAGATCTCTCTTTACTGTAAAGATTTAATATTAAATTAAGTAACTCTTTTTTTGCGTGTCCATATCCATACCCACCAGATAAATAATTTTCTTTCATTTTGTTAATCGCATCTTTTGGTGCGATCAACTGAAATAACTTAAATACATTACAATTATCAGGATCTTTTTTTTCACTCAAACCTTTGCTATCGGTTATAATTGACATGACTTGCTTTTTAAGTTTTTTTTCGTCTGCAAAAATATCAATTGTATTGTTATATGTTTTACTCATTTTTCTTCCATCAGTACCTGGAATAATTTCTACATTTTTATCAATCTTAGAATCAGGAACTATAAAAGTTTCACCATAGAGACGATTAAAAAATTTAGCAATGTCTCTTGTTATCTCTAAGTGTTGTTTTTGATCTTTTCCAACAGGAACTATTTCAGAATCATAAAGAAGTATATCAGCTGCCATTAATACCGGATAAGTAAATAATCCAGAATTTACCTCAGATAAATTATCAGATTTATCTTTAAATGAATGTGAGTTTGATAACATAGGATAGGGTGTAAAGCAATTTAGATACCATGCCAGTTCGCATACCTCAGTAATTTTTGATTGTCTATAAAAATAATTTTTTTCATAGTTAAAACCCATAGCAATCCAAGATGCTGCAACTGAGAGAGTATTTTCATTTCTTAACTTTGAATCCTTAATATTTATTAGTGAGTGAAGATCAGCAATAAAAAAAAGAGATTCGTTTTTTGGATCTTTTGAAAGGGATATAGATGGATTAATAGCACCAAGAATATTTCCCAAATGTGGTTTTCCTGAACTTTGTATTCCAGTTAATATTCTAGTCATTTTCAAAAATAATTGAATTGTTTAATTGATTGCACATAATTATTTATATATTTTTGAATTGTTATGAAATATATTTTTTTAATATTCTTCTCAGTAGTTTTTTCTTTTGATCTATTTTCTCAGGATTTAAAT
>JAYPDR010000038.1:7221-15423 GCA_038125345.1 Marinoscillum sp.
ATGCTTTCCTTCCAAGATATGTTTTTTTATTCTTTATTTGGTTAAAAATTTCATGAATTTGATTTTGGAGAAATTAAAGAGATGGACGGAAAAGTTTCTCACAAATTTGTCTTTACAAATAATTCAAAAAAACCTATTAAAATTTTATCTGTAAAACCTTCTTGCGGATGCACTACTCCTGACTGGTCAAAAAAAGAACTAAAACCTGGAGATGATGGTTATATTATTGCTGAGTATAATCCAAGGGGTCGACCAGGAGTATTTCGTAAATCTTTATCCGTTATAACATCTGATAACAATAGAGCTCTAATATTCATTAAAGGAAAAGTTAATCGTTAATTTTTTTTTATAAATTCTTTACTTAAATTATATAAAATTAACATTAACAAATTATGAGATTTATTACATTCTTTATTTTAGGATTATTGTTTTTTAATAATTCCTATTCTCAAGAAGGATTTCCTTTAAATGGTGTTGAAGATTCTAGAGAAAATCATTATGCATTTATTAATGCAAATATTCAGGTAGATTATTCTACTTTAATTATTAACGGATCAATGATAATAAAAGATGGGATCATAGTTTCCATCGGTCAGAATATTCCTATTCCCTCAGATATTAGAGTTTTTGATCTTCAAGGAAAATATATTTATCCTTCATTTATTGATTTATATTCAGATTATGCAATTGTGAAAAGAGAAAGATCTAGTGGATCTTCAAATTGGATGTCAGCATACAATAATCCTCAAATGCTTTCTAATAAAAATGGTGCATTTGGTTGGAATGAATCCATACGTCCAGAAGTTAATGCAGTTGAAAATATAAAATTTGATAAGAATAAATCTTCTCAACTTAGAGCTCAAGGATTTGGCGCAGTTCTTTCTCACTCAATGGATGGAATTATTAGGGGTACGGGTGTTTTATTATCATTAAATGATGATGTTGAGCAAAATATGATACTAAAAGAGAAAGCATCTACTCATTATTCTTTCTCAAAAGGTTCTACTGCTCAAAACTATCCTAATTCTCTAATGGGATCTGTTGCTCTTCTTAAGCAATCTTTCCTTGATGCAAATTGGTATAAAAGTAATTCAAATAAATTAACTGAAACTAATCTATCTCTTCAAGCAATTAATGATAATAATAATTTACCAAAAGTTATAGAAGTAAATGATAAAATTAGAGTTCTATTGGCTCAAAAAATTGCCAAAGAGCTTAATTTTAATTTCTTAATTAAAGGAATTGGAGATGAATATCAAAGAATTGATGATATTCAGAAAAATTATTCAAAACTTATTGTTCCTTTAAACTTTCCTAGTGCATTTAATGTCGATGATCCTTTTAAAAATAATAACTTAACACTTTCTCAATTAAAACATTGGGAGTTGGCACCCTCTAACTTTTATTTTCTTGAAAAAGCTGGTGTTGATTTTTCAATAACTTCAGATGGATTAAGTAAGCTTTCTGACTTTAGAAAAAATTTAATTATATCACTTTCTAGGGGAGTAAGTAAAGAGACACTATTAAAAAGTTTAACCTATAATCCTTCAAAGTTCTTAAATGTTGATGACAAGCTAGGATCTCTTAAAAAATCTTATCATGCTAATTTTTTTATTTCTGATGGAGATTTTTTTGAAGAAAACACAAAAATTTTAAGTAATTGGGTTAGAGGAAAGTGGCATAGGGTTGAATCAAATTATAACAATTCAAGTTATGCTGGAATCTATGATTTGAGTACTACTAATAATAATAGTTATATTTTAGAAATTTTAGGATCAAAGAATAATCCCAGTGCTATTATAAAATACTCTCAAAAAGATTCAACAGAATTAAAAACTAAAATATCCATAAGTGGTAATAATTTGACATTATCATTTAATATTCCAAAAGATAAAAAAGGGAGTGGTGAATATAAATTATCAGGATATTGGTCTGATAATAAGTTTATGGGGAAAGGATCATTTAATAATTTAGATTGGATAGACTGGAATGCAATTTTAATAGAAAGAAAAACTGAAAATATTACTTCTAAAAAATCAAATAAGTCAAATAATGATAAATTAGGTGAAGTTATATATCCATTTGTTGAATATGGACGAAAATCATTAGTAAAAGAAGAGAAAATTCTTATTAAAAATGCTACTTTATGGACATTAGAAGGAGATGGAGTAGTTGAGAAAGGAAATGTATTGATAGAAAATGGAAAAATATCTCAAGTAGGCAGTTTTACTATTGATGAAAATAATATAAAAGTAATTAATGGAGAGGGCATGCATCTCACTCCAGGTATAATTGATGAGCATTCTCATATTGCCCTAACTGGAGTAAATGAAGGTTCTCAAACAGTAACTTCTGAGGTTAGAATGAAAGATGTTGTTAATTCAGAAGATGTTAATATTTACAGACAGCTCGCAGGAGGAGTGACGTCTGCTCAATTATTACATGGATCAGCTAATCCGATTGGTGGACAATCAGCTATAATAAAACTTAGATGGGGGTCAAGTCCTAGTGAAATGTTAATTAGTGAAGCAGATGAATATATTAAGTTTGCACTTGGTGAAAATGTTAAGAGATCTAGAGCTTCATCAAGTTCAAGATTTCCTGATTCTAGAATGGGTGTTGAACAAGTTTTTGTAGATGCATTCAATAGAGCAATTAAGTATTCAGATGAGTGGAAAAAATATAATTCTTTATCTAAAAAAGAAAAAATTAATTCTTCAATTCCTAGGAAAGATTTAGAGTTAGATGCATTGGTAGAAATATTAGAGGGGGATAGATTTATAACATGTCATTCATATGTTCAATCAGAAATTAATATGTTAATGAAGGTAGCTGATCAATTTAATTTTAAAGTAAACACTTTTACTCATATTTTAGAAGGATATAAAGTTGCTGATAAAATGAGTAGTCATGGAGTTGGTGCTTCAACATTCTCTGACTGGTGGGCTTATAAAAATGAAGTAAAGGAAGCTATACCGTATAATGCTGCTTTAATGACAATGGCTGGTGTTGTTACTGCAATTAATTCAGATGATAGAGAGATGGCTAGAAGATTAAATCAAGAAGCTGGAAAATCAATGAAGTATGGATCAATGAACGAAATTGATGCATTAAAGTTAGTTACGCTTAATCCGGCAAAACTTCTTCATCTTGATGATAAAATGGGAAGTATTAAAGTTGGTAAAGATGCTGATCTAGTTTTATGGACAGATCATCCTTTATCTATTTATTCTAAACCTGTAAAGACTATTATTGATGGAAAAATCTATTTTGATTTAGATGAAGATACTAAATTGAGAGATGAAATTAAAAATGAAAGAGCAAGAATTATATCTAAAATGAAAGAGTCATCTACTTCTGGAGAGAATAGGAGAGTACCAATGAGAAGAGTAGATATTGAATTTCATTGTGATGATCTATATGACTATGAAATTTTAAGTAATATTTTAAATTAAAAACATGAAAAATATACTATATATACTTTTAATACTATTTGGTTTTAGTTTAACAGCACAAGTTCCTGAACCAGTTAAAAGTCAACAAAATCCAGTAATTATTTACAATTGTGTGATTCATATCGGAGATGGTAAAATAATTAGTGATGGTTATTTATCTTTTGAAAATGGTAAAATAACTGATATTGGTTCAGTTCAGGCTGATGTAAATAGTAAAGTATATGATAATTTTGATAAAATAGATGCTAAAGGAAGTCATATATATCCAGGACTTATTCTTCCAAATTCTAAAGTGGGTTTAGAAGATGTTTCAGCAGTTAGAGCTACTATAGATCATACTGAGATAGGTGATTTGAACTCTAATATTCGTTCTCTAATCGCCTATAATACTGATTCTGAGATGATAGCTACTTTTAGATTTAATGGAATTCTTTTGTCTCAGGTTGTCCCAGATGGTGATTTTGTAACAGGAAATTCATCAATTATGATGATGGAGGGTTGGAATTGGGAAGATGCAGCATATAAAATTGATGACGGACTACATATTAACTGGCCAAGAAAAACTTTCCCTCCAAGAGGATGGAATGGAGAATCATCTTATAGAGAAAACCCAAATTATCAAACATCAATAGATTTATTAAATAAATTTTTAATCGATTCTAAGGCTTATTCTAATAAAAATAGTGGACAAGTAAATTTAAAGTTAGAGGCCATGGTCGATGTTTTTAAAGGAACTAAAAAAGTCTATTTACATGTGGAGACTCGTGAACAAATAATAGAATCTGTTCAAATGTTTAAAAAACATGGGATTGATGACTTAGTTCTTGTTGGAGCTAATGATGCTTATTATGCACTAGACTTTATAAAAGAAAATAATCTTCCTGTATTACTAAATAAAATACATAGGGTGCCATCTAGGAGTCACGAAGATTATGATCTCCCATATAAACTTCCAGGGATATTATTTAATAATGGAATTACTGTTGGTTTGACAGCTAATGGTTCTTTGCACGGTTCTCGTAATCTGCCTTTTTTAGCTGGAACAGCATCTGCATTTGGTAATTTAAGTAAAGAGGAGGCATTGACTCTAATTACTCTAAACAATGCTAAAATTTTGGGGATAGATAACCAAACAGGATCTTTAGAAATTGGCAAAGATGCAAATATTATAGTTTCAAAAGGTGATATCCTGGATATGAAATCTAGTATAATTGAATACGCTTTTATAACTGGTAGAATGATTAACCTTGAAGGTAAACAACAAATTCTTTACGATAGGTTTAAAAGAAAATACTCTGAGTAGTTAGATTTTTCCTTCTTTACAAGTAGTGTATAGTCCACCCCTAACATTATATTTTGATGTTATTTTAATTCTATTAGTTTTTAATATATTTTTTAAATCTGTGTAAATCCTTTTTGTGACTTCTTCTTGATAAATTCCTACATTTTTAAAACTGATTAAATAATACTTGAGTGATTTTAGTTCTATAGCTATTTTTGCCTCTGGATAATATTCAATTTTAATTTTAGCAACATCTGGGAGACCACTGAATGGGCAAACAGCTATAAATTCATTAGAAATAATTTTAATGTATTGATTAATACTATCAAATCTAAATACCTTTAATTCATCTTCTCTAATTGAATCTGTAGATTCAAAATTAATCGTTTTTCCTTCTGGTGTTTGACCTATGTTAGGGTCAATAAAATTTGATTTTAAATCCATTTGTTTTTTTTTGCTTTAATATAACCTTTATATCTTAAAATACTTGATGGATTATCTAATTTACCAAAACCCCATTCATTTTTAATTAAAGATCCATTATAGTCTGTCATTGTATTATTTATAATTTCTTTAATACAACCTAGTTCTTTAGAGAGTTTCCAAATTTTAGCTTTATCTAATTTCATAAGAGGAGTATGTATTTTGATTTTTTTATCATGAGCTAATGATATAGATTCTTCCATAGATTTTATAAATTTTTCTCTGCAATCTGGATAACCACTAAAGTCAGTTTCACATACACCTGTTACTAAATTATATATATTTCTAGTATATGCTATGGAGCCAGCTATAGATAAAAAAACAAGATTTCTTCCAGGAACAAATGAGCTAGGTAGGGTAGAGTCTAATTGATGACTTTTATTAATATCTAAACTTTTATCTAAAAGAGCAGAGTTATTAAAGATTTTTTTAAGAGAAATAATTTTAAAATTGATATTATGATTATCACATAATCTTTTTGCAAATTCAAGTTCAATTTTATGTCTTTGATTATAATCAAAACCTATTGCCTCAATTTTTTTGAATTTTTGTAAAGCCCAATAAAAGCAAGTTGTAGAATCTTGTCCGCCTGATAATAAAATAAGCGCGCTACTCATTTCTTTTTTAGAACTTCTTGAACTGATTTTTTAATAAATTCTGGACTAAGATTATATTTTTCAAGTAATTCTAATGGCTTGCCACTTTCGCCAAAACTATCATTTACCCCAATCACTTTAAATGGGATAGGGTAATTTTCAGAGAGTAATCTAGAAATACTTTCACCTAAACCACCAATAATATTATGTTCTTCACATGATATGGCACATTTTGTTTTCTTTACACTTTCCAAAATGATTTTTTCATCTAACGGTTTTATCGTATGAATATTAATTATTTCACAACTAATTCCTATTGAAAATAACATTTTTTCAGCTTCAAGAGCTTGCCATAACATGTGACCTGTAGCAAAAATAGAAATATCATTTCCATCCTGAAATTTAATTCCTTTCCCAATTTGAAAATCTTTAATTGACTCTGTAAATATTGGCCATTTGGGTCTTCCAAAACGTAAATAAGCAGGTCCTATGTGGTTACCTAAAGCTAAAGTTGCCTGTTTGGTCTGATTGTAATCACAGGGATTGATAACGGTCATACCGGGAAGCATTTTCATCATACCAATATCTTCAAGAATCTGATGAGTAGCACCGTCTTCTCCAAGAGTAAGCCCAGCATGAGATGCGCATATTTTAACATTTTTATCTGAGTAAGCAATAGACTGTCTTATTTGATCATATACTCTTCCTGTAGAGAAGTTAGCAAATGTGCCAGTGAAAGGAATTTTTCCTCCAATTGTAAGTCCAGCTGCTATACCCATCATATTAGCTTCAGCAATTCCTACTTGGAAAAATCTATCAGGAAAAGAATTTTTGAAATCGTTCATCTTTAGAGAACCAGTTAGATCAGCGCAGAGAGCAACAACATCTTTATTTCTCTTTCCTAACTCAAATAAACCATCACCAAATCCTGATCTAGTATCTTTCTTTTCTTTAAATGTATATTCTATCCTTTTCATTAGTAATCACCAAGTGTTTCTTTGTTTTGTTTTAAGCCTTCAGTAAGTTCTTCATCATTTGGAGGAATCCCGTGCCATTTATGAGAATTTTCCATAAAATCTACTCCTTTTCCCATTGTTGTTCTCATAATATTAACTATTGGATACCCTTTAAAAATGTTTTCTTTTATTTGATTGAATGTACTTATTAAACTTTCAAAGTTATTTCCATCACTTTCAAAGACCTTCCATCCAAATGATTCCAATTTATATTTTAAATTTTTAAGAGAATTAATTTCATCAACTGGTCCATCTATCTGCTGTCCATTATAGTCTATTGTTGCTATTAGATTATCAACTTTATTGTGGGAAGCATACATAAGACCTTCCCAAATCTGACCCTCTTGTAATTCTCCATCACCCATTAATACATAAATTAAATTATTTTCATTATTTAATTTTTTTGCTAGTGCAGCCCCAATAGCAACTGATAACCCTTGACCTAGAGAACCAGAAGCAATTCTTATTCCAGGAAGACCTTCATGGGTAGCTGGGTGACCTTGAAGTCTTGAGTTAAGTTTTCTGAATGTTTTTAATTCTTCTTTAGCAAAATAACCTGAGCGTGATAATACACTATAAAATACAGGAGATATATGTCCATTTGAAAGAAAGAATAAATCTTCTTTAAATCCATTCATATCAAATGATTTATTTCTTTTCATTAAATCAAAAAAAAGAAAAACTAAAAAATCGGTACATCCTAATGAACCTCCGGGATGACCAGACTGGACTTCGTGAACCATTCTAATTATATCTCTTCTTACTTGAGAAGAGATGTTAACTAATTTTGCTATTTTATTCACCAAGAATTTGTTTTGAGTGTTCTTTAGTATTGACTTTTGTAATTATATCTGAAATAATTCCTTTCTCATCAATAACAAATGTAATTCTAGCTGTACCCATGTAAGCCTTTCCGTACATATTTTTTTCAACCCAAGTTCCATATTTATAATGAACAGATTTATCTTCATCAGCTATTAAATCAAAATTTAAATTGAATTTATCTATAAATTTTTGATGTGATGTAGTCGAATCAGAACTAACACCTAATACAATAAAATTATTATTTTCAATTACTTTAGAGTTATCTCTTAAATCACAAGCTTGTGCTGTGCATCCTGGTGTATTGTCTCTCGGATAAAAATATAGTATAACTTTTTTCCCAAGATAATTTTTTAATTCTATATCTTCTCCTTTTTGATTAATTGATTTGAAATTTGGTGCTTTATCTCCGATTTTTAATTCCATTTTATAAACTTAATTCTAAACTATTTTTATTATTGGCATTATCTAATACTTCTATCACAAATTTACCAGTAAATGATTTATTTGGATCTCTTTTTTTTGAAATAATAATATCACTTTTATTA
>JAYPDR010000039.1:0-9507 GCA_038125345.1 Marinoscillum sp.
CCAGCTCCCATTCAGAAGAGCAGCCTGCGCATCGAGTGGGTCCGTAGGGGTAGGACCAGGGCCTCCACCACTACCATTACCATCATCACCGCATGAGATAGAAATAAATGGAAAAATGAGAATTAGTATAAATTTTTTTAAAGAATTTATATGTTTCATAGTAAGTAGTTTATATATATTAGAATTTTTTTAAGATATAAAAAAAAAAATAAATACTACTTACGATCTTTATTAAATAATTATTAATTACCCAAGATTTTTACTTCATCTACCTGAAAAGTAGTAGTTAATGAAGGGTCACCACCTGTATATTTAAATGCTATCCTAATTTTTCCTGAGTAAGAGCTAAGGTCAATTGGCCCAGACTCAGTGAATGCACTTGCGTATCCCGAGGAAGTTCCTGACGCAAGATCAGCATCTAAAGTTGTCCACGTGGCAGATGCTAAGCTTCCTGAATAATTTGTGGAAATAAGTACCTCTAGTCCTTCACCATTATTGTACCCGTCTTTTGTCTGGAATGTAAGAACCTCTCCTGTAGAATTATCTAAGTCTATCTCAGGAGTAAGAAGCCACACTTTCATTGAGGTTTCTCCAGTACTATATGCTGAAATTTGCGCATACTTATTATTTGAGTATTCTCTCGCTTCCCACTTTTCCGTTCCGCCAGTCTCACTAATATTTTCCCATCCTTCTAAGCTAACCCAAACGTCATAACCTGTGTTAGAGATATCTTCAAAATTTTCGTAGAATAATGCATCAGGTTCGGCACATCTCTCAGCAGACATAGAACTGAAATCAGATGTGTTTCTAAGTAGCAACTGTTTCTCTTCGTAATAATTTGATGCTACAGCAACAATTTTTCCAGCACCTTCAGGTGTTTTATTACTTGCAAAAGATGCATTTGATCTAGTGTATACTGCGAGCTTTGAAGAACAGTCTGTTATAGTTCTTGTTCCTGACACAGCTTTATTTACATCATCAGTTATAAATTGAATATCTTCAATTTCAACAAGGACTGACTGGTAGTTACCACTTAAAACTTCTGAAAGAGTAACTTTTACAGGAGCAGGTAGTGAGGCACCAGTTGAAACCTTTGTAACTATATTCTCACCGTCAACCTTTCCAGAAAATTCGAGATCAGAAATTTGTTTAACGTCAGCGAATGATCCAAGTGTTGAACCTTTAAGAGCAATACGCAAGACATCACCCTCATCAATTAAGCTAGCTACTGAGCTATTAAATCTTACTACTATACCTCCAGTCTCATCCTGTAAGACTACATTTCTCTCAGTAATATTTCCATTTTTAGGGGCTAGAGTAACAACTCCTTCGATATATGCTTTGTCAGAAATAGCTCCCTCAGCTCTTGATTTCAAAGCACCTACACCTAATATATTTATTGTAGATCTCTCTCCAGTCATATCAACATCTTCCTCAGTCCTTAAAAATAACTGGTAATCTGAATTGTATCTTGTAAGAACGCCTCTTATTTTTCCATTTCCATCAGGAAGAGAGGTGGTAGCAAAATCTGCGAAGCTACTTGTACGAACAATTAACTCATACCCTTTATCATCTATTATGTATCTATTAGTAGCACCTCCTAAATCTTTTGATGAGCTATAATATTTTTCGCCTATCTCATTATCTTTGAATTGAACATTTTCTAATTCTATGAGTGTGAATAGGTAATCATCAGAGATGTCTGCCAAACTAATTTTATGGACAAGAGTTTCCTCATCAACTACATCACAACTCCTACTCATATACTCAGAAACTAATATTTCAGGAATTCTACCTATTTGCGTATCATTATATAATTCTCCAACTTCAAGCCCACCAAAATCAATTTGAGTATATAAGTTTTGTAATTTTACATATACTTTTCTTCCTGGCTCGTAGAAGGTGTAAGTATCATACTGATCAACGGCAATATTAAATCCTTTACCCTCACTGTCAACAAGTGAAATGTTTTTATAGATATTTCCTCCCTCATCTGAAGAGACAATGTATCCAACGATTACATCATCATTCTCGTATTGTTTAGCAGATGTGCTGGAGTTTTTATAAAGATCTTCTGCTGAAATTGTCTGCGTAAGGTTAGGATCATTACACTCTAGAGGAGGAATGCTGAAATCATCGTCCTGAACACAACCCATTAAGAAAAATGTAACGATATAGCTGAATAGTTTTCTCATAAAATTAATTTAGAATCTAAAGTAAATATTTAAGTAATAGGTCCTTCCATAACCATACCAGTATCTTGGTCCAAAAATTCTTGAGGAACTATCAATGTCTTCTTTAAGTAAGTTATAATTGGCATTTCTTGACTGCTCATATCCACCAGAAAGATATCTTGTGTTTAGCAGATTATTTGCACTAAGTATTATTCCAAAATAATAATTATCAACCCTCCAAGTCTTACCGCTAAAAAAATTTAGAAGGAATATGTTATCAAATTTTTGTTGCGTAAGAAGCCTTCTAGCTTCTGCCTCACTAGCATTAGCAAAAGGGAAGCCATCAGGATCGTCAGGATTAACATAAAACTTTTCAGTTCTTAAGATAGGGGAGATGTCTATATAATTATTTGATAGATAATTTGCATTTGCACTTACCCACCAGTAGTTAGGATCTCTGTACTCTAAGCCTAGAGAGTACCCCCTCTGTGGGGTTCCCGGAACTTTATAATTTTCTATGTAAGTAGTCCCATAATCCGCATACCCCCTAATATCGTCAGAGGTAAGGAAGAGAGTAGGGTTATTAGTGTAGACATATTCTCCTAATGCAACAGCACCGGTAAGTTTGATTGTAGGAGTAATTTGAGATTCAGCCCCAAACTCTAAACCGTAATGTTCTCTGCTTGACCCAGTCATAATCTCAGACACAAAATCTGAGGATTCTTCAAGTCCAGATAGACCCTGAGCGAAGAAGAAAGAAATTTCATTCATATTCTGAAATCTTGAAAAGTAACCTGTTATTTTTAATTTTATTGGTTTAATATTCATGAAGTAAGTTGCTTCTGAAGAGTAAATATTTTCGTCACCTATTCCCTCGACAAATTCATTGTTCTCTCTAGAGTTAGAGAAAGAGTTTCTTATTGTTGGAGGTCTTGTGATGTAAGCACTACTCAACCTTAAGACATGTCTTCCTGTGAACTTGTACTCAAGATTTGTCTTAACACTACCATTTAAGAATTCTTTCTTTTCACTCTCTCCAAATGAGTTTTCTGGATAGACACCATTTCTATATTTTCCATCTCTCTGAATAGTATAGTAAGAAAATTTTGGAGTGACGGTAAGACTTAATTTGCTTTTTCTGAGCTCAAGATTTGAAAAAATATTTACTGACTCAGAATTTATTTCATAATTATATTTAAATGGTTCATTTTCCTTAATGATTCTATCTGGTTGATTTAAATTATTTTGAGATTCGTCACCTTGCCTGTAACTATCGACATCAATGTAGAAGGAACCACCTAAAAGATCAAGAGAGTTTGCGAAGTTTACTGAGTTAAGATTTTTATAGTTTATACCTATATCAAAATCAAAGCTCTCAGAAATATTTGAGTTGAGGACAGAATTAAATTGAAATAGATTATCGTCTACTCTGTCTTCATAGAGCATGTAAATGCTTTTATTTTGAGAATTATTGATATTTACTTCGTACATTTTGTTCCAATCTACCTGATAGTAATTTGCATTTCCCATAAAATTATCTTCACTAAGAGAGTATAATTCAGGTCTGTCTGCGAAATTTCTTATATAATAACTTGGGAGTTTTCTATAATAAGAGGGGTCAGGATTTGGTCCGTTTGAATAATTTAATCTACTATTTCCCATTCTCCCAAACTGATAGAATACACTTGTCTCTAACTTAGTTCTCTGACTCATGTCCCAGTAGTGGGTGAGGATGAAAATAGGTTCCTGTAATCTTTTTACTCTTGAATTTCTTTTAACTCCATTCTGCCATCCCCAGTATGAGTTATAGTTTTCTGATTGAAGATCATAAACCTCTTGTGTATTAGGAGAAGACTTCCCTCTAATATTTGAGGCATACATAGCTGAAAAATTTATGCTATGAAAATCATTAATAGTATTTTCTAGGCCAACAAAGAAAGAGTTTGCATCGTAGAATGTACCCTCAAAATGACCCTCTTCTGCCCATCTTCTACTAACAGATACAGTATAATCCCACTTTCCGTAACTTGATGAATATGTAGCGAGTAATCTATTTGTGTAGCTAGTATTTGTTGATGAATATGATACTCTTAATCCCTTCTGATACAGTGATGTTCTAAGTATAAAGTTGGTGGATCCATTTATTCCACCAAAAGCGGTTCTTGACTTCTCAAGACCAGTACTATATTCTCTATTTCTTAGCACATCATTAAGTCCTCCCCAGTTACTCCATTGAGGTCTTCCGTCATAAATTTTATTAACTTCTATCCCATTCATTAATATTTTATTATTTCTTGAGTCGTATCCTCGCTGTCTAAATCTAGCAGGACCAAACTGGTAGGCTGCAATACTCTGAAAAACATCATTAAATGAGCTAAGTAAACCTGATGCAAAATCACTAGTGTTGCTGTCGTCACTCAGGTCAAAATCAGTGAGAGAGATTATTCCTGATTCGACATCAGATCCAAAAATCTCTCTCTCTAATTCAACAATTTTAGTTTCTTGATCGACTGTTATTTGTAAAGTTATATAACCTTCTCTGCTAAGAGTAGCTTCTGATTTACCTTCTAGGTTTAATGAAAATTCTCCTTGATCATCAGTGTAAAATCTTTCTCCAGAATTTAACTCTACAAGCACATTAGATATGTTCTCAGAGGTACTTTTATCTATAACTGTGATTCTTAACTCCTGAGAAAATAAAAACGTAGGTATAAGTAGAAAAAAGTAAAGTAGTTTGTATTTCACAATTACTTCGAAAATAATACTATTTATTTAAATTAATATTATTTTAGAGAATTAAGATTTAATGAATGATTAAAAGATTTTTTATTTTAATTTTTTTATTGCTTTCTTTTCATGAGAAAACTATAGCGCAAGAAAAAAGATATAAAATTCATACTGTTGCTTTCTATAATGTTGAGAATCTATTTGATACCATTAACGATGTAAACAAGAATGATGAAGCCAGTCCAATAATGGAAATTGAAAAGGGTAGGTCAGATATATATTCAAAAAAATTACTTAATCTCTCAAGGGTAATTTCTGAGATTGGTTTTTCAGAGACAAATTCTCTTCCAACTATAGTTGGTCTGTCTGAGGTTGAGAATAAGCAAGTTATTGAAGATCTAATCCAAACAGGTAACCTTAGAGATGGAAACTATCAAATCTCACATTTTGACTCTCCAGATGCAAGAGGGATAGATGTTGCATTAATTTATAGGAAAGACTTTTTTCAAACAATTAATGAAAAAAGTCACCTTCTTGAGCTTTATGATTTTGATTCTGGAGATCAATATTTCACAAGAGATCAACTTGTCGTTGAGGGATTATTGGAGGGAGAAAGAATTTTTCTAATTGTTAATCATTGGCCGTCTAGATCAGGGGGAGAGGCTCGATCTCGTCCATCAAGAAATAAGGCAGCTCAGCTTAACGTTGATATAATGGATTCTATATTTCAAATTCATAAAAATGCTAAGATTTTGACTATGGGTGATTTTAATGATGACCCAACAAATGAAAGCATAAAAAAAATATTAAAAGCAAAAAAAAGTAAGGATAACTTAAGAGCTAAAGATCTTTATAATCCTTTTGAGCAGATGCACAGCGATGGAATAGGAACATTAGCATATAGGGATAACTGGAATCTTTTTGATCAGATCATTATTACTGGATCTTTTATAAATAATAACTTTGATAGTTTTTCTTATTATAAATCTCTCATTTATAACAAAAAATATCTCTTTAACCAGTCAGGTAGGTACAAGGGTTATCCATTTAGAAGTTTTGCAAGTGGTAGCTATCTCGATGGGTATAGTGATCATCTTCCAGTTTATATGTTACTTATCAAAGAATTATAATTTTTTAGATAATAAATCAAACCTATTTCGTTTATATAACAATTAAATTCGTATAAGTTCTAAATTTGTTTATGCGATTATCTAAAAATTTTTTCTGGATATTATTCATATTCTTTTTTGTGCCATTCAAAGATTTATTTTCTACTCATATTCGTGCTGGAGAAATAATTGCTAAAAGAATTTCAACAACAAGTTTAACTTATGAGTTTACAATCATTGGCTACACTGATACTGGATCAGAGGTAGAGTTTGGTGGTGGAAGTTTTTCTTTTGGTGACGGAAATAGTATAGAGATACTTGAAGAAAGTGCTATTTCTGCTCAAAAAATATTACTAGAAAATCAAGTTGCTCTAAATCTATTCAAGGTTATTCATACTTTCCAGGCCCCAGGAAGATATGTAGTGAGTTATTTTGAGCAGAATAGAAATGCAGAAATTATTAACATGGAAAATTCTGTTGATACCCCATTTTTTATTGAAACAGAAATTTTAATTGATCCATTTTTTGGACAAAATAACACTCCAATTCTTCTTATCCCTCCAATTGACAACGGAGTAGTTGGAATAAGATATATTCATAATCCTGGAGCTTATGATCCAGATGGAGATAGCTTATCCTATGAGCTACTTATTCCTCTCCAAGATAAAGGCATTGAAGTAATTAATTATAGATACCCAAATTATCAAGATTTTTATAAAGTATATAATGAAGGAAGTGAAGGTGCTCTTGGGCCGCCAACATTCACCCTTGACTCAATCATTGGTGATTTAATTTGGAATGCCCCTGGATCACAAGGTGAATATAATTTTGCTTTTAGAGTAGTTGAATGGAGAAAAGTGGGAGATCAGTGGTTCAAGCTTGGACATGTGACAAGGGATATGCAGGTTTTAATTAAAGATTCTGAGAATGATAGGCCGCTTCTTGAACAACTTGATCCGATTTGTGTAGAAGCAGGCACTCTTATAGTTGATACAATTAATGGGCAAGACCCTAATTTTGATGATATTAAAATAGAAGCCTTTGGAGGACCTTTTGAATTTATTTCATCTCCTTCTTCATTCAGTCCTAGTCCCCCATCATTCCAAAAGTCTCCAGCATCTCTTATTTTTGAGTGGGAAACAAATTGTTCTCATGTGAGAGAGAGGCCTTATGATATTCAATTTAAAATTACTGATAGACCACCTTATGGTCCAAATTTAGTTGAATTTAAAAACTGGCAAATAAAAATTGTAGCACCTGCACCCAAAGGTTTAGATGTAATTCCTGTTACGGGAAGATCCTCCCAGTTAACTTGGGATTCATACAGTTGTAATAATGCTGAAAAGATTGAGATATGGAGAAGAATTGGTAGTTATGAATTTGATCCAGACGAATGTCAGGTTGGAATTCCTGACGGTTCAGGATATACTTTAGTTGGAGAAGTTGATGCCAATGAAATTTTATATGAGGATACTAACTCAGGAGAGGGATTGGCACCAGGCTCTAAATATTGTTACAGGATTCTTTCAAAATTTCCTCTCCCTGAAGGAGGAACAAGTTATGTCTCAGAAGAGAAATGCTTTATAGTCGAGGCAGATGCCCCTGTAATTACTAATGTTAGTGTAGATAATACTGACTCAGAAAATGGAGAAATTAGTGTTAATTGGGTTCCTCCCTTTGATCATGATACTACATTATTTTTTCCACCATACAAATACAAAGTAATTAGGTATGAGGGGTATAATTCTTCCTCAAAACTTTCATCATCAATTTTACAATCTGACACATTTTATATTGATCAAAATTTGAATACTCTTGATGAGGTTTATAATTATAAAGTTGAAGTATATAGTGATGAAGATACTTTACCATTTGATAATTCTTTCAGAGCTTCTTCTGTTAGACTAGAATTATATGGAAATGAGAATAGTATTGAGTTACAATGGCAGTTTAATGTTCCATGGTCCAACAGTTCAGATAAGAACCCAATGCATTACATTTATAGAAATAATGTCTCAGGTTATGATGTTGACGATTATATACTAATTGATTCAGTTAATGTCATTGAAAATGGTTTTAATTATTTAGATAATGGGGATTTTGAAAATATTACTCTTGATGAAAATATTTTATATTGCTACTATGTAATAACTTCAGGTTCTTACGAAAATGATAAATTATCATTGGAGTTTTTGTCATCAGAAATATTGAAAAACAAATCTCAAAAAATTTGCGCTCAGACTAATGATTTAACTCCTCCTTGTCCTCCTCTTAGTTTAAAAATATCTGATGATTTTTTATGTGAAAATTATTTTACAGAAAAATCTTGTGAAATAAAAGATTTTGAGAATAGAATAGAGTGGGAAACGGAAACTGACCCTTGTTACTTAGACAGTAAATTCTTCAATGTATATTTTTCATCTAATGGAGTAGACAACTTCAAAAAAGTTGGGACAGTAAGTGAAAATTATTTTGTACATTCAGAACTTACTAACCTTAAAGGTTCATATTATGTGACAGCTCTTGATAGATCAGGAAATGAAAGTTTGCCAACAGATACATTGACTAGGGATAATTGTCCAAGCTATGTGCTTCCTAATGTATTTACTCCTAATGGAGATGGAAACAATGATTATTTTACTCCATTTTACTCAGATGGATCAATCATAGATTTTAATTATACAAACTGTCCAAGGTTTGTAAGATCTATTCAAGTGTCTATTGTTGATAGAACAGGTAAAGAAGTTTTTTATCATGATTCAAATGAAAATAATATAGATGGTGTATTTATCAACTGGGATGGAAAAAATAAAAGTGGAGCTGAATTGCCATCTGATACATACTACTATAATGCAACTGTAACTTTTGATGTCTTAGATGAAAATAATAGTATTAAAGAAATTAAGGGATGGGTTCAGATTTTAAGATAAATAACAAAGTTGTATTTTATGATGGATACTGTGTGGTTTGTAGTAGATTTATTAACCTACTTGTTAATGCAGATAAAAAAAAACAAATCAGTTTCTCAAATATTTCTTCAAATTTTTCAAAAAAAATATTAAAAGGAAAGTTAAAAAATGAAGAGATTGGAAAATTTATTGTTTTTCTGTCAGGGAATAAGGTTTTTGTAAGATCAAATGCTGTTATTCAGATTTTTATTGAATTGGGAGGGTTTTATAAATCTTTCTACTTATTAAAAATATTACCTCAAAATTTTAGAGATTTTTTTTACGAACTTTTCGCTAATAATAGATACAAATGGTTTGGTAAAATGAAAGAATGTCATATGCCCTCTAAAGAATTATCCGATAGGTTTATTAATGAGTAGTATATTTTCTATTTTTGAATTAAATCAAATTTTATGAAAGCACTTATTTTTCCTGGTCAAGGTTCTCAGTTTGTTGGAATGGGTAAAGATCTTTATGAAAGTAATGAGGAAGCTAAAAAGATGTTTTTAAATGCTAATAGAATTCTAGAATTTGATATAACTGATGTGA
>JAYPDR010000039.1:9517-15422 GCA_038125345.1 Marinoscillum sp.
GTGTTGAAGATTTAAAAAAGACTGATATTACTCAACCTGCTATATTTATTCATTCTTGTATTACTTTCTTTCAAAATAAAATAAAAGACGCTCATGCATTTGCAGGTCATTCTCTTGGAGAATTCTCGGCTGTAACTTGTTCTGGATCTCTATCTTTTGAAGAAGGGTTGGAGCTAGTACTTATTAGGGCTAGAGCTATGCAAAAAGCCTGTAAAAATAATGACTCTACAATGGCAGCAATTCTAGCATTATCTGATGATGATGTTAATCAAGTTTGTAGTTCTATTGAGAATGTTGTGCCAGCAAATTATAACTGTCCTGGACAAATTGTTATCTCAGGATCTAACATAGGGATAGATAAAGCCTGTGAAATTTTTAAAGAAATGGGTGGTAAAGCAATCCCATTATCTGTAGGTGGTGGTTTTCACTCACCTTTTATGGAGTCTGCAAGGATTGAACTAGAAGATGCAGTTTCTCAAGCCAATATAAATTCTCCATCTGCTCCAATTTATCAAAATTATGATGCTAAAGCTCATACTGATCCTTCACTAATTCGTTCAAACTTGGTTAATCAACTAACTTCTCCAGTTAGATGGACTCAATCAGTGAACAATATGATAAATAATCAAATAACTACATTTATTGAGTGTGGTCCTGGAAGAGTTTTACAGGGGTTAGTTAAAAAAATTAATAGAGATTCAGAAGTTATATCAATTTAAATAGTTTTATGGAAGGTATGCTAAAAGAAAATAGTTTAAAAGATAAAGTTATTCTAGTTACTGGAGGTGGATCAGGATTGGGTAAGTCAATGGTAAAGTATTTCTTAGAGCTAGGTGCAGATGTTATAATTACAAGTAGGAGAGAAGAATTATTAAATGATGTAGCAAAAGATTTTAATTCTAATTTTGAATCTGAAGTCTTTCCAATTTCATGTGATGTAAGAAATATTAATCAGGTTGAGAAAGTAATTGAAGAGTCTTATAAAAAATTTAAAAAAATTGACTGTCTTATAAATAATGCTGCTGGTAATTTTATAAGTCCAACTGAAAGATTATCATCAAGAGCATTTGATGCAGTAATAGATATTGTTTTGAAAGGAACAGTTAACTTTTCCCTTACTCTTGGTAAAAAATGGATAAAAGAAAAGTCTCAAGGAAATATTTTAAATATAGTTACAACCTATTCATGGACCGGATCAGGATATGTAGTACCATCTGCATGCGCAAAGGCAGGAGTTTTAAGTTTGACAAGATCTTTGGCTGTAGAGTGGGGAAAGTACAAAATCAGATCAAATGCTATTGCACCAGGACCATTTCCAACAAAAGGAGCTTGGGAGAGATTATTACCTGGTGATTTAAAAGAAAAATTTGATCCCTCCAAAAAAATTCCTTTGGGAAGAGTAGGAGATCATCAGGAATTATCAAATTTAGCTGCTTACTTGGTATCTGATTATTCTTCATATATAAATGGAGAAGTTATTACTATTGATGGTGCAGAGTGGTTGAAAGGAGCTGGACAGTTTAATCATTTAGATATGATTAGTGATCAAATGTGGGATATGTTTGATATGATGAGAAAGAAAAAATAATGAGTAAAAAAAAAAGACATCTTGTTACTGCAGCATTAATCTATGCTAATGGCCCGATACATATTGGACATCTAGCTGGGTGTTATATTCCATCAGATTTATATGTAAGATTTCTTCGATTAAAGGGGGAAGATGTTAAGTTTATTAGTGGAACGGATGAACACGGAGTTCCTATTACAATTAAAGCCAGGGATGAAAATAAATCTCCTCAACAAGTTGTAGACCATTATTATAAATTGATTGACAATTCTTTTAAGGAATTTGGTATAAGTTTTGATATTTTTTCTAGAACATCTAAAAATATACATCATAAGACAAGCTCTGAATTCTTTCTTAATTTACATAATAAAGGGGTTTTTCATGAAATTATATCTTCACAGTATTATGATGAGAAGGAAAAACAATTTCTTTCAGATAGATACATAACTGGTGAGTGTCCTTGTGGAAATAATAAGAATGCATATGGTGATCAGTGTGAAGTTTGTGGTAAAACATTAAGTCCTATGGATTTGAAAAATCCAAAATCAAGTCTTTCTGGTAATGAACCAATTTTGAAAGAAACAAAAAATTGGTATTTACCGATGGATAAACTGCAAGTTAATATTGAAAAATATATTAATTCAAAAAAGGGATGGAAATCAAATGTTTTAGGTCAGTGTAAGTCATGGTTAAATGAAGGACTTAAACCAAGGGCTATGACAAGAGATCTTGATTGGGGAGTCAGTGTACCTTTAGATGGAGCTGAAGGAAAAGTCTTATATGTATGGTTTGATGCTCCAATTGGATATATTACTGCAACTAAAGAACTTGATCCAGATAATTGGGAAAAGTACTGGAAAGAAGATTCTACTAGTCTTATCCACTTTATAGGTAAAGATAATATCGTTTTTCACACTATTATATTTCCTATGATGCTAATGGAACATGGAGATTATATTTTGCCAGAAAATGTTCCAGCTAATGAGTTTATGAACTTGGAGGGAGAGAAAATTTCTACATCAAGAAACTGGGCTGTTTGGCTTCATGAATATCTCATAGATTTTCCTAATATGCAAGATGAGCTCAGGTACTGTCTAATAACGAACTTGCCTGAAAATAAGGATAGTGATTTTTCTTGGAAAGATTTTCAACAGAAAAATAATAATGAATTAGTTGCTATTTTAGGAAATTATGTAAACAGAGTTTTTGTATTATGTGAGAAATTTTTTGATAAAAAGGTTCCTCAATTACATCAAAAAAATGAAAATGAAGATTTATTCATTGAATTAAATAAACTAAAAAATAGAATTGAATCTTCAATTCTTAGCTTTAAGTTTAGGGAGGCAATGAGTTATGTTATTGATATAGCAAGACTTGGGAACAAATACCTAACTGATACAGAACCATGGAAATTATTTAATGATAATCCTGAGAGAGTAAAGGATATTATATATAATTCAATACAGATCGTTGCAAATATATCTATCCTTTGCGAACCATTTCTTCCATTCACCTCTAAAAAGATCAAAGACCATTTGAATATAAAAGATATTCATTGGAGTGATATAGGTTTTGATATATTAAAACCTGATCATGAAATTTCTGGTAAAGCTCATATTTTCTCTAGAATTGAAGACGATAAAATTGAATATCAAATAAAAAAACTTAATTTAAATAACCAAAAAATAAATGTTATGCCACAAAAAAACACTATAGAGTTTGATGATTTTTCTAAAGTTGATATTAGGATTGGTACTGTCATTGAAGCTGAGAATGTCCCAAAATCGGATAAATTGCTTAAACTAAAAATTGATACTGGAATTGACGTAAAAACTATCCTAAGTGGGATATCAAAATCATATTCAGTAGAAGAGATCCTTAATAAAAAAGTTATGGTTTTGATTAATTTAAAACCAAGAAAAATGATGGGTTTAGAGAGTCAAGGTATGTTGTTACTTGCAGATGATGGAAAAGGAAATTTAAGATTAATGCAACCTGATTCAGATATTTCCAATGGAGCAGTAGTAGCTTAATTGTATTTGTTCATAGTTCTCTCGGGTCCTAAATGACAGAAACTTAAAGCTACCTCAGTTGCTTTTTCTATTTCTAAGCTTAAAAATTTTTGTTCATCTGAGTTAAACTCTCCTAAAACATATTCTGACTGGTACCCTTGTTTAAAATTACTATCAATTCCAAATCTTAATCTTGGGTAATTAAAAGTATTTAAGTAATCATTTATACTTTTAAGCCCATTATGACCACCATCAGAACCACTTTTCTTTAATCTTATTTTACCAAAAGGTAGAGATAAATCATCACAGACCACAAGAATATTTTCTGGCCTGATTTTTAATTCTTTACTCCAATATTGAACAGCTTTACCACTATTATTTACAAAATTAGATGGTTTGAGTAAATGAAGACTTCTGCTTTTATATTTCCCTGAAGCATAGAATGCATGTTTTTTAAAATCAAAGGTATAATTTAAGATTGATGCTAATTGATCAATAATTTGAAAGCCAATATTATGCCTAGTGAATTTATATTCTTCTCCAATATTTCCTAGACCAACAATAAGATATTTCATTTAATCAAAAGTTTAGAATAATAAAATTATACTAAACTTTTGATTTAAATAAATAAGATAAATTATTGTTATATCCCCTCTTAAGATTCTGAAGACTCATTATTTTCAGCTTCTGTATTATCTTGAGCTTGAGCTTCTTCACCTCCAGAGCTACCATCTCCCTCATCTTCATCTTCCTCAATATTAATTTTAACTCTAGGCACATTAACTGATACAACACTGACAAGAGGACTATTAAGAATATCAAAATTCTCATTTAAGAGTTCTTCAACCTTAATACTTTTTCCAAGTTGTAAATTACTTATATCTACCTCAATAAAAGAAGGCATATTTTTTGGGTATGCCATCACAGATAGCTTTCTAATTCTTATTAATATTTTTCCTCCCTGCATTACTCCTGGTGATGATCCTACGCATTTTATAGGAATCTCCATCTTAACTTTTTTGTCATCTTGTAATTCTAAAAAGTCTGCATGAAGTATAGTTTCACTTACAGGATGAAACTGTATATCTTGAAGTATTGCATTCTTTTCAACCCCTTCAATATTTAGTTTAACAAATTTTGCTCCGGGTGTATAAACTAAATCTCTAAAAAGAATCATTGGAGAGTGGAAGTGAATTTGTTCTTCGCCACCATAAACTACACAAGGAACATTTCCCTCCTCTCTTAATTTTTTGGAGTTCTGTTTACCAAGATTTGCTCTTTTATACCCTATAATCTCAATTATTTCCATATTATTTAAATTTATCTATTAATAAAAAGTGAGCTAGTAGATTCATTTTTATGAATTTTACTAATAGCCTTTGCAATTAATCCTGCAATGGATAACACTTTTATTTTTTTATTCCTAAATTTTAGTGAAATACTATCAGTTACCACTAGTTCATCTAGTACTGAATCTTCTAGATTTTTTTCAGCATTTCCGCTGAGAACTGGGTGAGTTATTAAAGCCCTAACAGATTTAGCTCCCTCTTCCATTATTACTTTAGATGCCATTGATATAGTTCCTCCGGTATCTATTAAATCGTCAATAATAATGACATCTTTTCCCTTCACATCTCCAATAACTTGGACAGACTTTACTTCATTTGCTTTCTCTCTATACTTATTACAAATAACAAAATCAGTTTTAAAATACTTTGCATATTCTCTCACTCTCTCTGCTCCTCCAGCATCAGGAGATGCAAAAATTAGATTTTTTAGTTTAAGTTTCTTGAGATAGGGTACAAATACAGAACTCCCATTTAGATGATCAAGAGGTATATCAAAAAAACCTTGTATTTGTCCTGCATGTAAATCACAAGAAATGATCCTACTAGCCCCTGATGCTACTAGTAAATTTGCTAGAAGTTTAGCGGAAACTGCTATTCTAGGTTTATCTTTTCTGTCCTGCCTGGCATATCCATAATATGGTATTACAACATTCACAAATTTTGCACTGGCTCTTTTTGCTGCATCAATCATTAGAAATAATTCCATTATATTATCTGAACTATCAACAGTAGATTGGATTATATAAACGTCTGATCCTCTGACAGTTTCAGTATACCTATAACTTAATTCACCATCGCTAAATTTTCCAAGTAACCCTTTACCTAGTGGTTTACCAAACTCAGAAGCAATTTTTTTAGCTAGATCAATAGATCCACTTCCAGAAAAAATTTTTACAGTACTCATAATTTGAAAAAGTTGGCTCACTAGGGATCGAACCTAGACTCTTCTGGACCAAAACCAGACGTGTTGCCAGTTA
>JAYPDR010000040.1:0-12312 GCA_038125345.1 Marinoscillum sp.
ACACCTTATTTGAGAAATTACCCTCATATAGAACAGGTATAAATTTCAAAAATTCTCTCTCATTTAAAGAAAGGTTTAACATTTTCACTTACAGAAATTATTATAATGGAGGTGGGGTAGGATTAGGAGATATAAATAATGACGGGTTTCTGGATATATACTTTACTTCTAATTTAAATGAAAATAAATTATATATTAATAAAGGAAATTTTTCTTTTGAAGATGTCACAGAAACTGCTGGGGTTGGTGGGACAAAATCATGGAGTACAGGTGTAAGTTTAGTAGATATTAATGCTGATGGGTTTCTAGATATCTATGTCTCAAATTCTGGTGATATTGAAGGAGATAATAAGCAAAATGAACTTTTTATTAACAATGGTGATCTAACATTTACTGAGAAAGCAAAAGAGTATGGATTAGATGATATGGGATATTCTACTCATGCTGCTTTTTTTGATTACGATAGAGACGGTGACTTGGATTGCTATCTTTTAAATAATTCTTATAAAGGAGGTTTTAGAATTACAAATATAGGTAAGGATCAGAGGCCACTAAGAGATGAAGTTGGAGGGGACAAGTTATTTAGAAATGATGGAGGTAAGTTTACTGATGTTAGTGATCATGCTGGAATTTACGGGAGTGTTATTGGTTTTGGATTAGGTGTAACCGTTGGAGATGTTAATAATGATGGGTGGATGGATATATATGTATCTAATGATTTTTTTGAACGAGATTATTTATATATAAATAATAAAGATGGAACATTTTCAGAGAGTCTTGAGGAAATGATTAAAAGTATTAGTGCTGCTTCTATGGGAGCAGATATGGCTGATTTGAATAATGATGGATTAAGTGAAATTTTTGTGACTGATATGCTTCCAAAACCAGATGAAAGAATTAAAACTGTCACAACATTCGATAGCTGGGATAGACAACAATTTATCAAATCTAGTGGTTATTGGAATCAGTATACTAGAAATACCCTCCAGTTCAATAATGGAAATTCTACTTTTAGTGAAGTTGGTAGACTTGCTGGGGTTGAGGCGACTGATTGGAGTTGGGGAGCACTAATGTTTGATTTTCAGAACGACGGGAATAAAGATATATTTGTAGCTAATGGTATTTACCAGGATCTTACTGATCAAGATTTCTTGCAGTATGTAACACAGGATGAGGTGGTTGAGCAAATTGCATCACCTGGAAATGTTGATTTTAGAAAATTAATTGATTTAATTCCAAGCGTTCCCATATCAAATTATGCTTTTACTAATTTAGGCAATTTACATTTTGAAGATCAAACATCATTCCTTGGATTAGATCAACCAAGTTTTTCAAATGGATCAGCTTATGGAGATTTAGATAATGACGGAGACTTGGATCTCATAGTAAATAATGTAAATATGGAATCATTTATTTACAGAAATAATACAGAAAAGTTATTTCCTGAAAATAAGTATTTAAAAGTAAAATTAATTGGAGATCAAAAAAATTTAGATGCAGTTGGGTCAAATGTTACATTATTTTCTAATAATAAAATGATTTACTTGGAACAAATGCCAATAAGGGGGTTTCAATCTACAGTAGATAACATTCTGAACTTTGGTCTTGGAAAAATAAATATTATTGACTCTATGATAGTTAAATGGTTTGATGGGACTATTAGTAAAAAAACTAATATTTTACCTAATCAATCTATTCTGATAAGAAAAAGTGAAATTACTGATGTTAAAATTCTTGTGAATAAAAAAAACTTAAAAACAATTTTTGATAAGTCTTCATCAAAAGTCATCTCACATTTTCATCAGGAAAATGATTTTGTAGACTTTGATAGAGACAGACTACTGTTCCATATGAGTTCTACAGAAGGTTCTTGTATGTGTGAAGGAGATATAAATAATGATGGTTTTAATGATATTTATATTGGAGGGGCAAAAGGATATCCTGGAACAGTATATTTATGGAATAAAACAAAATTTGATAGATTTTCTTATCAATCATTTCTTGATGACAAAGACTCAGAAGATACTGATTGTATTTTCTTTGATGCGGATTCAGATGGCTTTATTGACTTATATGTAACAAGTGGTGGAAACGAATTCTCAATATATTCACCAGAGCTTAGAGATAGACTTTACTTAAATAAAAAAAATAATTTTTTAAAATCTAATCAAATTCTTCCAGCTGGTTTATTTGAAAGCACTTCTGTTGTTAAAAATTTTGACTTAGACTCAGACGGTGATGAGGATCTTTTTGTTGGTGTGAGACTAGTACCTCAAAAATATGGATTACCATCAAGTGGATATATATTATTAAACGACGGAAAAGCAAAGTATACTAATATATCAGATTCTATAGCAATAGATTTAAAAGATATTGGTATGATTACAGATGCTGGATTTATAGATTATGATTTAGATGGTGATGAGGATTTAATATTGGTAGGACACTGGATGCCAATTACCCTACTTGAAAACAATGAAGGCTTTTTTAAGAAAAAAGAAATTGAAAATTTCAAATTTTCGAATGGTTGGTGGAATACATTAGAAATTAATGATTTAAACAACGATGGTTATAAAGATATAATTGTTGGAAATCATGGATTAAACTCTAGATTTAGGGCATCTCTTTCAAAGCCAATTACAATGTACATTAATGATTTTGATAATAATAATAGTCTAGAACAAATAATCTTTCAATATAATGGAGATAGTGCCTATACTGTTGCATTAAGACATGATTTAGTTATGCAGATGCCTAGTTTAAAGAAAAAATATTTAAAATATAATAGTTTTAAAAATCAAACAGTCAGCGATATTTTTGATAAAACTAAAATAGACAATAGCAAAAAAAACTATATATATAAACTTGAAACCACAGCATATTTAAATGAAAATGGTAATTTTAATGAACTTAAACTACCTGTTGAGTCTCAATTTTCTAATGTATTTGCTATTAATATATTTGATTTTAATAATGATGGTTTCAAAGATATACTTCTAGGGGGTAATCTCTATAATGTAAAACCAGAAGTAGGAAGATATGATGCTGATTTCGGCCAGCTATTATTAGGAGATAAAAATCTTAATTTTAAATCAACCCCAAATAATTTATCAGGATTAAATTTTAAAGGTGAAGTACGAGGTTTTTCAAAATTTATAAATTTAAATAGTGAAAATATATTATTTGTTTTAAATAATAATGATTCTTTACAATCTTACTCTTTCTAAATGAGGTTCTTTATCTTTTTTTTTCTTTTATTTTTTTCTTTTATTTCATGTACTCAAAAAGAGAAATTATTTAAAAAGTTAAAATTAAATGAAACAGGTATTGAATTTTCAAATGTTTTATCTGACAATGAAAATTTTAATTTAATAGAGTATTTATATTTTTATAATGGAGCTGGAGTAGCAACTGGAGATATAAATAATGATGGATTAATTGATATATATTTTTCCTCAAATCAAGGGTCTAATAAACTATTCTTAAATCAGGGTGACTTTCAATTTAAAGATATCACTGAATACTCAGGAACAGGTTCATTAGGTGAATGGAAGACTGGGGTTACAATAGTTGATGTAAATGGGGATGGTTTATTAGATATTTATCAATGTCGCTTAGGTGGATATAAAAATATTTCTGGAAAAAATGAATTATTTATTAATAATGGTGATTTAACTTTTTGTGAAAAAGCAGATGAATTTGGATTGGATTTTGAAGGTTTCTCTACTCATTCAGCTTTTTTTGACTATGATTCTGATGGCGACTTAGATATGTACCTTCTTAATCACTCTGTTCACACAGAAAGAAGTTATGGTAGTTCAGATCTTAGATATAATAAAAGTGAAAAGTCAGGTGATAAATTATTCAGAAATGATTTAAATATAAATAATAAATTTATTGATGTTTCAGAAGAATCAGGAATACTTGGAAGTAATATAGGTTATGGCTTAGGAATTTCAATTAGTGATATTAATAAAGATGGATGCGATGATATATACATTTCAAATGATTTTAGAGAGAACGATTATCTCTACATTAATAATTGTGATGGAACTTTTAGTGAAAAATTAGAAAGTTCAATTAATTATACATCCCGATTCTCTATGGGTAATGATATAGCTGACATAAATAATGATCTTTTACCTGATATAATGGTTTTAGATATGCTTCCCGAAGATGAAAAGGTTTTAAAAAGTTCTGCAGGTGAGGACTCATATGAAATTTATAAAATGAAACTAGATTTTGGATTTAATAAACAATTTACCAAAAACACATTTCAATTAAATAATGGAAATAATACCTTTTCCGAAATTTCTCAAATGCTAGGGGTTCATGCAACTGACTGGAGTTGGTCTACTTTGATTGAAGATTTTGATCTTGATGGTAATAATGACATATACATAACAAATGGTATTGTAAAAAGGCCTAATGATATGGATTATATCAGTTTTTTATCTAATGAGAAGTTGAGAGATGGCTTAATCCAAAATCCTAATTTAGAAAATAAAGATTTAGTTAAACAGATGCCTGATGGCAGAGTTTCAAATTATGCTTTTAAAAACAGTTCCAATCTCAAATTTACTGATGTTTCTAATGAATGGGGTTTAGACTTTTTTGGTTTTTCTAATGGAGCCACATATGATGATTTAGATAATGATGGAGACCAAGATTTAATAGTAAATAATATAAATGATAAATCTATAATTTATAAAAATACTATTAGTAATGATGAAGGATTAAATTTTTTAAAAATTAATTTTAATGGAAGTCAATCCAATAAATTTGGAATAGGTGCAAAAGTTACTATATGGTATAAAGATAAATCCGCATACAAAGAAAATTTTATTAATAAAGGCTTTCTTTCATCTAAGTCCTCGGGGCTTATTTTTGGTGTCTCTGAATCATTAATAATTGATTCTTTAATGGTAATTTGGCCAAATAAAAAAACTCAAACTCTCTATTCTTTAGATGCTAATAATACTATCGTCTTAAATGAAAAAGATGCTATTTCAGAATATAAAATTATTAATTTTTCAACACAGTTTTTTACCGATTTAAATCATAAGAATCTTATTCAATATACTCATATGGAAAATGTTTTTAATGATTTTAATAGAGAGAGATTAATTCCATATATGCTCTCCAAAGAAGGACCAGCACTTGCTTCTGGAGATGTTGATAATGATGGAGATTTAGATTTATTTATAGGATCCCCTTCATTTCAAAAATCAAAAATTTTCTTGAGTAATGATAAGAGATTTGCATCTAGTGTAAATATTGATATTGAAAATGATTCTATATCAGAAGATGTAGATGCGCTTTTTTTTGATATTGATAATGATAATGATCTTGACCTTTATGTAGTTAGTGCTGGAAATGAATTCTCTGAAAATTCTAAAAGTTTAAGGGACAGATTATATATTAACCAAAATGGAAATTTTTATAAGAAAGATACTTTATCTCAAATTGTTCAGAATAACTCAGTGGTTATCAACTATGATTATAACCAAGATGGATTTGAAGATTTATTTGTTGGAGGTAGAGCGGTACCTCAAAAATATGGAGAATCACCACAAAGTTATTTACTTAAAAATATGAAAAATGGAAATTTTGAGATTGATACTATATTTAATGACATTGGTATGATAACTGATGCTAAATGGGAAGATATGGATGGAGATGGTCTAAAAGATTTAATTACATGTGGAGATTGGAACAGTATCAATATTTATTATAATAAGGGAAATAATTTCATAAAAGATAAAAAATTTATAGGAAATCAAATTTTTGGGTGGTGGTTTTCTTTGGAGATAGCAGACATTAATAATGATGGGAAGATGGATATTATAGCTGGAAATGTAGGTGTAAATAATAAATTAAAACCTTCTAAAACTGATCCAGTTAAAATGTATATCAATGACTTCGATCAGAATGGAATTTTCGAACATGTCTTAACTTACACTAAAAATAAAAAAGAATATCCTATCTCAAATAAAGATGAGTTAACTAAAGAATTAAATTATCTTAAAAGGGAGTTCTTTTATTATAAAGATTTTGCAGGTTTAGAAATACATGATATTTTTCCAAGAGATATTTTAGAAAATAGCAAATTGTTATATGCAAATAATTTCTCTTCACTTTGCTTTATAAATAAGGGTGAAAACTTTGATGTAATAGAGCTACCCCTTTACTCTCAGATTTCCTCTATTAGAGATATCCAAATATTAGATTTTAATAAAGATGAAAAAAAAGATCTGTTATTAGTTGGAAATAATTCAAGTGTATCTACCTATTTTGGATCATTTGAGTCAAGCTATGGAATATTATTAGAAGGTATAGGTGATGGAACATTTAAGTATGTCAATCAAAATGAATCTGGTTTAAATTTAAGAGGAGACGTTACTAAAGTTTTGCCATTAGATAAAAATAAATCTAAATTTGTCTTTGGTATAAATGATAGAAAAATTTCTGTTTTCTCCTTAAAAAATGAAAATTAAAAACTTTTTAGTTTTATTTTGTATTGCTCTATTCTCTTGTTCATCTAATGAGAGATATATAAATAACAAAAGTTTTTATAATGATCCAGACTTATTTCATAGGTCTATGCAAAAACTTACTGATGTAATAGTATATGATATTTTTTCTCCACCTGTTGCATCTAGAATTTATGCTTATCCAAGTATAGCAGCCTATGAAGTTCTTGTTAATAATTATCCTAATTATTCTTCGCTATCAGGACAGTTACATGGACTTAGTTCAGTTCCAAAACCTGATTTTAGTAAAGAATATTCATATCAAGTTGCAAGCATTCATGCATTTTTAAGTGTAGGGAAAGATCTTATTTTTTCTGAGAATCAAATTACAGACTTTCAAGAAACATTATACCAAGAATTTAAAATTAATGGAATTCCGGATGAAATAATGAACAGATCTTTAGAATATGGTGAAGAAGTAGCAGATCACATAAAAAAATGGTACAGTGAAGATAATTACAAACAAACACGATCTTTCCCTAAATATACTATACAGAGAGATAATGAATATTCTTGGAAGCCTACTCCTCCTGATTATATGGAAGGAATAGAGCCTCATTGGAGTAAAATTAGAACCATGGTAGTAGATTCTTCTAATCAATTTATTATCCAACCACCTCCAGAATTTAGTTTAGATGAAAAATCAAAATTTTATAAAGATCTAATTGAAGTATATGAAATTGGTAATAATTTATCGGATGAACAGAAAGAAATAGCAAGCTTTTGGGATTGTAATCCATATGTCTCTCATCATAAAGGTCATGCTATGTTTGCTACTAAAAAAATTACCCCTGGAGGACATTGGATTGGAATTACTAAGATTGCCACAAAAAAAGCAGAATTAGATTTTATGGAGACTGTTAAAACATATGCAATGGTTTCAATTAGCTTATTTGATGCATTTATTATTTGTTGGGATGAGAAATGGAGAAGCATACTAGTTAGACCAGAAACTTTGATAAATAAATTTATTGATAGTGATTGGATGCCTTTTTTGCAAACACCTCCTTTCCCTGAATATACGTCTGGACATTCAGTGATTTCTAGATCTGCCGCGAGGGTTCTTACTTATCTACTTGGAGAAAATTTTGATTTTATTGATACAACAGAGGAAAAATATGGATTGACAGTTAGAGAGTATACATCCTTTATTCATGCTTCAGAAGAGGCAGCAATTAGCAGAATTTATGGAGGCATTCACTACTTACCTGCTATAACATATGGGGTAGAGCAAGGAGAAAGTGTTGGAAGTTATATAATTGAAAATTTAAAACTCTCAAAAAATTAATATGAAATATATAATTGCTTTGGATCAGGGCACTACAAGTTCAAGAGCATTATTAATAGATGAAAATGGAAAATTATTAGATGTTCGGCAGAAGGAATTTAAGCAATTTTTTCCTCATCAGGGATGGGTTGAACATGACCCTTTAGAAATATTAAGTTCTCAGATAGAAGTATTTAAGGATCTTGTGAAGTCAATAAATATTAAAGATATTTTAAGTATTGGGATAACTAATCAGAGAGAGACAACCATTTTATGGGAAAAAGATACAGGAAAGCCACTTTATAATGCTATTGTCTGGCAAGATAAAAGAACATCAGATATCTGTGATTCTATGAAAGAAGATGGCTTAGAAGATTATGTTAAAAAAAATACTGGATTGGTTATAGACTCTTATTTTTCAGCTACAAAAATAAAATGGATTATTGAGAATGTTCAAGGTGTTAAATCAAAAATTGAAAAAAACAAAGTTCTTTTTGGGACTATAGATTCTTGGTTAATTTATAATTTAACTTCTTTTAAAAATCATATTACAGATTATACCAATGCATCTAGAACAATGATATATAACATAAAAGATTTTTGTTGGGATGATAAAATTTTAAATTATTTAGGAATTCCAAAATCAATTCTTCCAGATGTAAAAAACTCTTCTTCAAACTTTGGTTATTTTACATATGAAGGTGTGAATATCCCAATTAATGGAGTTGCTGGGGATCAACAATCAGCACTTTTTGGTCAAGCATGTTTTGAAAAAGGTATGGTAAAAAATACATATGGAACAGGTTGTTTTTTACTTATGAATATTGGTAAAAAATTCAAGCTTTCTACTCACGGACTTATAACTACAATAGCCTGTTCACCTAAAAATCAAGTTACTTATGCATTAGAAGGAAGTGTTTTTATAGCAGGAGCAGCAATTCAATGGTTAAGAGATTCATTAAGAATAATTGATAATGCCTTTGATACAGAAAATATTGCTTCTTCTATAGAAGAACTAGACGATATTTATGTAGTGCCATCTTTTGCTGGTTTAGGTGCTCCGTACTGGGATATGTATTCAAGGGGGGCCATTTTTGGACTAACCAGAGATACTGGAAAAGAACATATTATAAAAGCAACTTTAGAATCTCTTGCTTATCAAACTAAAGATATAATTGAAGTTATGCGCAAAGACTCTGGAATAGATATTTCATCTCTAAAAGTAGATGGTGGAGCATGTAGAAATAATTATTTAATGCAGTTCCAATCTGATATATTAGGTTGTAAAGTAGTTAGACCTGAAATTATAGAAAGTACAGCTATGGGTGCAGGTTATTTAGCAGGAATAACTAGTGATTTATGGGATGAAACTACTATAATTCAAAATCAATCTATTGATAAAATATTTGATTCAAAAATAAATGATTTTACCAGAATAAAAATGTATAGTGGCTGGGAAAAAGCTGTTAAAAGAACATTTAATTGGAAAGAAAAATAAATTTTTTAGATATCTCTTTAAGAAATGAGTATTTAAAAAAAATATCTAGTACAACTTTTGATGTAATAGTAGTAGGTGGGGGAGTCACTGGAGCAGGTGTATGTCTAGACTCTTCTTCTAGAGGATTAAATACCTGTCTAATAGAAATGAATGATTTTGCTTCAGGTACAAGTAGCAAATCGACTAAACTCATTCATGGAGGATTAAGATATCTTGAGCAGTTTAAACTCAAGCTTGTTCATGAAACTGGGACCGAAAGAGCAGTGTTACATAAAATTGCTCCTCACATTGTTAAATCTGAGAAAATGTTATTGCCCATAATTAAGGGAGGAAAACTAAATAAATTTACGACGAAAGCTGCACTTTTCATTTATGATTTATTAGCTAATGTTAAAGGAGTAGATAGATTCAAAATTTTATCAAAAGCTGAAACTCAATCTCAAGAGCCTTTACTTAAAAAAGATAAACTTCTTTCAGGTGCAATTTATTCTGAGTATAGAACTGATGATAGTAGACTAACTATTGATTTGATTAAGAAATCATTTTCTTATGGTGCATCTCCTATTAATTATATGAAAGCAGTAAAGTTTATTTATGATAAACGGCAAAAAGTTATTGGTATTCTTTGTAAAGATAAGTTCACAAATAATTTAATAGATATATATTCAAAAGATATAGTTAATGCCTCTGGATCTTGGACTGATGAAGTTCTCCAAGGTAAAAATAAAAAATTAGTTTTATCCAAAGGAATTCATATTGTTCTTCCAAAAGAAAAATTTAATATAAAACAATCCTTATACTTTGATGCTTTAGACTCAAGAATGATTTTTGCAATTCCTAGGGGGAAAACAGTTTATGTTGGAACAACTGACAGTAAATATGAGCCAGGAATTAATAATATAAGAGTTTTAAAAAGAGAGGTAAAGTATTTAATAGATTCTATAAATAATTGCTTCACAAAATCTTTAGTATCTGAAGATGTTATATCTTCTTGGTCTGGTTTAAGACCTTTGGTTAATGATGGTAAAAAAAATACAAGGGAAATTTCAAGAAAAGATGAAATTTTTATATCAAAAGATGGGCTAATTTCTATTACTGGAGGAAAGTTAACTGGTTATAGAAAGATGGCTGAAAGGGTAGTTAATGTTTTAGTTAGAAAATATAAAAAGAATATAAAATCGAAAACTAAGAATATAGTCTTATTTGATCATGATTTTGAATACTGCAAGATAAAAAGTTTAGAGTATGGAATTTCAAATCACACTTTTAATAAGTATTATAATATTTATGGAGATAAGTGTATCGAAATATTTAAAATTTTTAAAAGAGAGATTAATTCTATTCATTCAGAAGATGAATTAATTATAGCTGAATTTATTTTTTCTAGAAGAAATGAAATGTGTCAAAGTTTATTAGATTTTTTTTCACAGAGAAATTCTGTCGTTTATTTTGAGATTGAAAAACTTCATGATTACTTAAAAATATTAGAAAAATATATAATTGAAAAAAAAATAATGAGTGCCAAAAACTGGGAAAAAGAGTTACATGATCTTAATAATTATGTAAAAGAGATAACAATTTTTATTTGATTAATCCTTTTACACTATCAATCGAATAATTAATATCAATTTCATCTTTTATGCCATAAGCTTTTGCTTGAATTTTTCCAATAAATTTTAAACTTATGTCATCTTTTCCAAGAATTATTGCAAGCCCTTTTTTATTAAAAAACTCTTCTAAATTTTTTAAGTTAATTTCTCCCTTAATATTTATTGGAGATAAAGAAGATTCAATTAATTCCCTTGGTTCTTTTTCATTGATATTTACTAAAACTATATTATCAGCATAAATATCAACGTCTATATTGTCTATAGTGATTTTTACTCTATTGGGATTATTTAGTATAATTTCTGCATTTATAAAAAGTTGGTTATCTGTTGAGTTGTTAATTTTTACATTTTTTATTTCTACAAAATCAACCGGTTCTATAGGCTTACAACTGTAAAACACAAAAAAAATTATAGCTAAGTAATTTTGCATGTTATTATCTAAAATTTATAGATTTACTCAAATTAAAGATACATCAAATGACGGATTTTTTATCTGAAGCTATTGGAACTTTTGTTTTAATTCTATTTGGTTGCGGTCTTAATGCAGGTTTGTCTTTAAATAGAAGTTACTCGAATAAACAAAGCAATAGTTGGGCTGTTGGGACAATTGGTTGGGGTCTTGCAGTTACCCTTGCAATATATGCAGGAAAATATAGTGGAGCCCATATCAATCCTGCTGTAACTTTTTCATTATATTCAATAGGTGAAATTGAATTTTCAAAAGCTATAGAATATTTATTGGGGCAATGCGTTGGAGCTTTTTTAGCATGTTTGGTAGTCTTTATTCATTATTTACCTCATTGGTCTTTAACAGAAGATAAAAAAATTAAATTAGGAGTTTTTGCTACTTCTCCAGCTATTCCATCAAAATGGTCAAATCTAAATAGTGAGATAATTGGAACTTTTACTTTACTTTTTGGATTAAAATTTATTGGAATAAATGAATTTTCTCAAGGTTTAAATCCTATAGTAGTTGGATCATTAGTATGCGCAATTGGAATTTCTTTGGGTGGAACTACTGGTTACGCAATTAATCCTGTAAGAGATTTTATCCCAAGGGTCACTCATTTTATATTACCTATCAAAGGGAAGGGAAAATCTAATTTTCATTATTCATGGATACCCATTATAGGTCCATTAGTAGGTGGAGTTCTTGGTGTTCAGTTTTATGAATTTCTATTTGAGGATACTTTAGGTGTATACTTGTATGTTTCTTCTGGTATCTTTCTATTTGTAACAATAATATCAATTGTTGAAAGTAAATAAATTATTTATATACTTTTTTATTTTTTATTCTTGCACAATCCAAGAGGATTTTGACTTACAAGGACACAGGGGATATAGAGGTTTTTATCCTGAAAATTCTATTATTGGATTTACTAAAGCTCTAGAAATTGGTGTTAA
>JAYPDR010000040.1:12322-14284 GCA_038125345.1 Marinoscillum sp.
TTAAGATTTGGAAAATATAAAAAATCTTTAGATGTAGATTCATGACACAAATGAAGACTTCACATTCGCTGACGAAGATAATGACGGCATGGCTGAAAATTCTATTATTGGATTTACTAAAGCTCTAGAAATTGGTGTTAACACCTTGGAATTAGATGTTGTAATAAGTAGAGATAAAAAAGTAGTAGTCTCTCACGAACCTTGGATGTCTGAAAATATTTGTCTAGATAGTGTTGGTAATGAGTTAAAGGATTCTAAAACAACTTATAATATATATTCTATGGATTATGAGTATATCAAAAAATTTGATTGTGGAATTAAAGGAAATAATAGGTTTTTAGAACAAAAAAAAATCTCTACATATAAACCAACTCTTGATTTTCTTGTAAACTATATTGATACTTATGCTTATAATAATAACATTAAACTACCTAAGTATAACATAGAAATTAAATCCTCTTTAGATTCAGATTTTATTTATCATCCCTCGGTAAAAGATTTTTCTGATCTTGTTTATAATGTGATAGATTCTCTTAATATCAGTGAAAGAGTAATAATTCAAAGTTTTGATTTCAGAATTTTAAAATATTTTCATGAAAACTATCCAAAAATATTGCTATCAGTTTTAGTTTCAGAAAATCATAACCTAAAAAAAAATTTAACTGATTTAGGATTTGAACCTCACATTTATTCTCCTAATTTCAAGAATTTAGTTTATGAGGATATAATTTTTCTCAAAAAAAAAAATATTAAAATAATTCCCTGGACTGTAAATTCTTATAGCGATATTGCAAAAATTTTACAGATGGGAACTAGTGGTATTATTACTGATTATCCAGAAAGAGTTTTAGAATTAAGAAAATAGTTATGAAAGAATTTGATGTTTTTGGAATTGGAAATGCTTTAGTAGATTGTGTTTGTCTAGTCTCAGATAAATTCTTAGTTGAAAATGATATAGAAAAAGGTGTAATGACTTTAGTTGATGATGAAAAGCAAAAATCAATTATTGAAAAAATTAAAAATTCTGATCCTTTTATTCAGTCTGGTGGCTCCGTTACAAATTCAGTTTATACTTTGTCTCAACTTGGTGGTTCAGGCTTTCAGTCATTTTTAATATCTGACGATGATCATGGGAAATTATTCTTAGAGGACCTTAAAAAGAGTGGTGTAAACATGTCAAGTAAAAGTTATTTCCTTGGTGAAGGCATGACTGGTTCATGTTTGGTGCTGACTACACCTGATGCTGAAAGAACAATGAATACTTGTCTGGCAATTTCATCAAAATATTCAGTTGAAAATATAAATTTTGAAGATTTAGCTCTTTCAAAATTTTTATATATAGAAGGTTATTTAGTTACATCTGATATTGCTATAGAAGCTATTAAAAAATCGATTGCTTTTTGTAAAGAAAATAATGTGAAAATTTCTCTTACTTTTTCTGACCTTAGCATGGTAAAGTATTTTAAAGAAAAATTTGATGATATTTTAGCTGAAAAAATTGATTTACTTTTTTGTAATCGAGAAGAGGCTCTAACCTACACTGCAGATCATGATTTTGATAAATGTTGTGAAAATCTTTTAAAATTATCTCAAACAGTTGTTATTACAAATGGTAAAGAAGGTTCAGTTGTTGTTACAAAATCAAAAAAAATAGAAATTAAACCCCATCCTGTTCAGGCTGTTGATACTGTTGGAGCTGGGGATACTTTTGCAGGAGCATTTTTATACGGTATAAATAATGGATATAACTTAGAGGAATCTGGAAATTTAGCATCAATGTTATCTTCTAAAGTTGTTACAAAACTTGGTCCAAGACTAGATAAAGAGATTATTGATGAGATTAAACTCTCATTCTTATAATATTTTAAAATTAAAAAGTATTTATCTTTGTGGCCTTTAAATAAATTTAGATAGTTATGAAAAGAACATTCCAACCTTCAAAAAGAAAAAGAGCAAATAAAC
>JAYPDR010000041.1:0-13803 GCA_038125345.1 Marinoscillum sp.
CTCTTTATTGTTTTTATCAATTAATAAATTCTGGTTATGGATAAATTGATAACTCCCTAAAGCAATATTTTTTGAAAGCTTTTTAATCTGTTTTTCAGGCATTCTTTTAAGTATAGCCTCTATTCTTAAGAGTAATTCTTCAATACTGAAAGGTTTTGTTAAATAGTCATCAGCACCAAGTTTGAAAGCCTTAATGACACTATCTTTTTGGGATTTAGCGGTTAAAAATATTATTGGAATATTACTGTCAACTTTCCTTAAATCTTTTGCTAAAGAAAACCCATCTTTTTTTGGCATCATAACATCTAACAACACAAGATCCCAATCGCTTTTATTAACAAACTGTTTAAAACCATCCTCCCCATCATTAGCTAGATTAACTTGAAAATTTTTTGCATCTAAAAATTCATATAATAATTTACCTAAATTTGGATCATCTTCAACTATCAGTATTTTTACTTTATTACTCATTATTCTTGAAGTTAATTATAAATATTGTACCATTCCCTTGCTTTGACTCAACTTTAATAGTTGAGTTGTGTTTATTTAAGATATTTTTTACATATGATAATCCTAGACCGAAACCTTTTACATTATGAATATTACCTTGAGGTTCTCTAAAAAATTTATCGAAGACTTTATCAATATTACTTTTTGAAATTCCAATTCCTTCATCCTTTATCTCTACTACTAACATTTTATCATTATTATAAGTTGAGATATGAATAATTGGATTTTTTTTAGAATACTTAATAGAGTTATCAATTAAATTATTAAAAACATTTAGAAGATGATAATAATTTCCTTTAACTAAATAGTCTTTTGCTTTAAGCTTAAGGTTGATTTTTCCTTGATTTTTTTCAACCCTGAAACTATTAACCTTAATGGATTCATTGATAACATCATGGAGATTTAAATTTTCAAATTCTATCTTATAATTATCTCTTTCCGTTTTTGCAACGTCTAATACTTTCTCAACTTGTATTCCTAATCTTTTATTTTCATCACTTATAATTTCAATATATTTTGATTTTTCCTTTTTTACTTTTAATGTCTTATCTAATAATGCTTCACATGCAAGAGATATTGTAGATATAGGAGTTTTTAACTCATGAGTCATATTATCAATAAAATCATTTTTAATATCTGAAAGTTTTTTTAATTCAAAGACCTTAAGTAGCACATAATAAAAACAGAATACTATTATTAAAAGGAAAATAATTGAAAAGAGAATATTAAAAAAATTATTATCCTTCAAATATTCAGATTGATTGGGAAAATACAAATAAAAATCAAGATTAGAATCAATAAGATCATTCTGAAATAAATTAATTTTAAATTCTGAGTTTAATATTTCAGGATTTTTTGAATTTGATATTTCAATTATATTAGTTTGATTATTATAAATTAAAAATTCAAAATCAAGATTTAATTTTTTTTGGGCTAAAGCAATCTTAATTAGTTTATCTAAATGTTTAATATCAAAATCTGATTTGATTGTTCTGTCATTAGTGAGAAGTTTATTCAAAATGATTTGTATCATTTCAGATCGATCTAGAATTTTATTTACCTGATCTTGAATTGAAGAATCTAAAGTTATATCATCTAAATTTTCTATTTGTATTGATGCGTTAATACTTGAATTATCAACATCATCATTCCCAGATTCAATATCAAATTGAAAAGAATTTTTGTTTGAGTCTATATCTATAGAATCAATAGTTTTTTTATTAAACGAAGACTCTATAAGTTCAACTTCACCACTTTCAGTACTTCTTCTTATTTTAAATTTTGCTTGAAGATTATCTCTAGTTAAGTTAATTATTTCTTTTTCCTCTAATCTTTCATTTATAAAATAGAGTACATCTTGAATATCTTTTTTAAATCTTTCTTCATTCAGATTATTAATATCATTAATCCAACTAAATTGTAAAAAAAGTATAGAAATTAATGAAATAGCTAAAAGTAATATTATAGACAAAAAATTTTTTCTGTTCATCTTACAAATTTACTTAATCTAAAAATTAGAGTTAATTTCGTAGACTTTTTTAAGTAATTTTAACATATGGGTGATTAGCTCAGTTGGTTCAGAGCACTGCCTTGACAGGGCAGGGGTCACTGGTTCGAATCCAGTATCACCCACACATCTTCAAAATAACTTTAAACTTACCAATTTTACTAAAAAACAATTTTTTATTATTAATAAAATTGTGATTTCAGCTTTTAAATAATTCATAAAACAAATTTAATTTTGTTCATATTTTTATTTTATGATTCACCCACATACTGAACTTAAATTTATTAGTAATGAAGTTGGATTTGGAGTTGTAGCAACTCAATTCATTCCAAAAGGAACAATTACTTGGGTTATGGATAAACTTGATAGGGAATTTTCTCAAATTGATTTTGAAAAAATGGACCCAATATATCAAGATATCTTAGAAACTTATACTTTTAGAAACAACAAAGGAAATTTTGTCCTTTGTTGGGATAACGGAAAATTTATAAATCATAGTTTTAATGCAAATTGTTTAACTACTGCTTATGACTTTGAAATTTCAATAAGAGATATTCATGCAGGAGAACAATTAACTGATGATTATGGCTATCTCAATATATCAAAACCATTTAGAGGAGTAAATGAGGGAACAAAAAGAAAAGTTGTGTATCCTGATGACTTGTTAAAATACTATAATGTTTGGGATAAAAAAATTAGTAGAGTTTTTAGTAGAATAAATAAATTAAACCAACCCTTACGAGAAGTTTTAAAGGAAGAAACTTGGGAAAAAATTAATTATATAATAGATGGGAAGTCAAATATAGATTCTATTCTTACAAACTATTTTCATAAGGAATTGATGAATGGTGTAAGATAATTTTTAGTTTGTCTTTAATTTTTTTATAAACAAAAGTATACTCAACTTTTATTTCTTGATTGTTTAAATCAGTAAAATAATAATTACCCATGGCTGTCCCTATATCATCAATAATATTAATACTATTATTCTTAAACTCAATATTTATCCAAGGTCTTATAGCAAAACCTGTATCTTCTGGAAAATTTTTATTATTTCCAATAAAATAAGAGAGTGCTGAATCTATATCATTTCTGAATTGAATTTTAGAAGCTAAGGTTGGTTTAAACTGAACATTATTATTTTGAAAATCATAAAGATCATTTAAAAAATCTAATGACAACAATCTTGCAGCACTAATATTATCTTTTTCTTCCCCAATATAAATAATCCCTTTAGCCCATTTATCTTGAGCTTCTAAAATCAATTCTTTCATCAAAAAATTATTTAGTTATATATCCCTCTTCAGCAGAATTTCTAACTGCATATATAGCATCTGCTGTATGGATTATTTTCCACGGCTCAGTAAACATAGTTGGATCTTTTTCTGCAAAATAATTTTGAGCATCTTCAACCATATCATCAATATTATCCCATAAATCAGTGTATGCTAAAATTTTATAAGCCATTCTATCACCAGTATGATGCTGTAATGCTACTGCTCCTGTAGAAAACGAACTTTGCTTAAATCCATCATAAAAAATAAAAAATTGTTTTTCAGCATCAGCAAATGAAGCATTAGGAGAAAACTCAAATGTTAACTCATATACAAATCTTTTTTCACCTTGCTGAGCAAAAGAGCTAAAGCTTAAGAGAAATAATAAAATAAGTAATTGTTTCATAATAGTTTAATTTGTTTTTGTTTAAAAAAAATAATTATAAATAAATTGTATAAAAAAACAATTTCAAAGTAAAAATGAAAAGATTATGAAATGTAATTATTATATCCTAGCCCTATTTTTTCTATTTTCATCTTGTAAAGAAAAAATTACTATATATGAAATTTTTCTTCCTCTTAAAATAAATGAGACTTCAGGTCTAGAGTTTTTCAATGGAAATTTTATAACCCATAATGACTCTGGTGGAGAGACAATACTATATGAGTTTACAGAAAAAGGGGAAATAATTAATGAACATTTCATTATGAGCTGTGGTGAAAACAATGACTGGGAGGATATAACATCAGACAACAAACACACATTTATAGCAAATACAGGAAATAATTATGGGACAAGAGATAATTTAAATATATTAATTCTTGATAAAGAAAATAACTTTACCTGTAAAGGAGAAATTAAATTTGTTTACAAAGAACAAAAAAATTTTAAGAAAAGGAACAAACATCGTTTTGACTCAGAAGGAATAATCTCTGCAGGAGACAGTTTAGTTTTATTTTCAAAAGACAGAAAGAATCTTATTACAGAGCTTTATTCTTTACCTAAAATTCCTGGAGAATATAAAATTGAGCCAATATATTCTTATAAAGTAAATGCTCTTATCACTGGTGCAGATTATAATGAAAAATTAAAGCTCGTAGCGCTCGTTGGATATGATTTTAACTTTAATCAATATTTCTATACAATAAATAATTTTGATCTTACAAATCTAGATAATTCTGTGATAGAAAAATTTTCAATTCCAATTGACAAAGCTCAGATAGAGGCTGTTAAAATAATAGATGAAAACTCATTTTGGGCTACATCTGAAGATGAAGGAAATGGATATCCTAGACTATTTAAATTAAAAATTTAAAAATTATCCAGAAGTACATTCACCAGCTGTCCATGAAGTAATGCCAGCTGATTCTGCATAACAAGAGTTAGAGTAAGTTTGATTGTCACATCCACAAACTGGCTGATAAATTTCGATACACACTGCATTAGGATCAGATTCTAATTTACATGTGTTTAAAGTGTTTTCATCTTCACAGCTAACTAGCAAGAAAGATAATAAAAGTGCTCTTTTCATTTAATTTTAAAGTTAGTAATCATATATTCAATCTCTTCATCAGCAATCATCTCATCCATATCAAAATACACATCAATAGGATATCCATAATCGGCATCAAATTTTAGAGTATATTGATAGGGATTTCTGCTTAACTTATCTTCTATAATTTCAAAAATCTGATTAATTGACTTAACATCCCATAGTTCTTGGAGCTCTTGAGATGATACTGATTTCCCATTCACTTTAATGATATTATCATTCTTAATTTCAATTTCATTTGGGCCTCTCAAAGGACAAAAACAATTAACATTTAAAGTATAAATATAATTATTAAGGTTTTTATCTTCCCATATTTCTAAAGCATTAGAGAGTTCTATAGATGCAGGATTTGGAGTAACTTCCTCAAAAGAATTACAAGAAATTAGAAAAAAAACAGGTATGAGATATTTCATTTTAATATTTAATATTTTGGAAACGAAGATAGTAAAATAATATTGTTTTAATATAATTCATTTCCTGTCATTTCTAAGGGTTTTTTAATTCCCATCATTTTTAGAATTGTTGGAGCAATATCTCCTAATTTTCCATCTTTTAGATTAATATTTTTATTATTAGATATAAAAATAAAAGGCACAAGATTTGTTGTATGGTAAGTATGAGGTGAACCATCTTCATTTATCATCTTTTCAGCATTTCCATGATCAGCAGTAAGTAAAACCAAATAGTTATTTTTCAATGCAACTTCCACAACTCTAGATACCTCTTTATCTACAATTTCACATGCCTTTACTGCAGCATTAAAAACTCCAGTATGACCTACCATATCAGGATTTGCAAAATTTAAACATGCAAAATCAAAAGATTTTACTTTTATCTCATGTATAAATTTATCTGAAATATCTTGAGCACTCATCTCAGGTTTGAAATCATAAGTAGCAACATTTGGAGAAGGACATAAAATTCTGTTTTCTAAATTATATTCTTTCTCTCTACCTCCAGAAAAGAAAAAAGTAACATGAGGATACTTCTCAGTTTCAGCAATTCTCAACTGCTTTTTTGAATTAATTGAAAGAACCTCACCCAATGAGTTTTTGATATTTTCCTTCTTAAATAAGACTGAAATGTTAGAGAAACTTTGATCATATTCAGTAAGAGTTAAATAATTTAACTTTAACTTTTTCATTCCAAATTTCAGATTATCCTCTTGAGTTAAAACCTTAGAAAGCTGTCTCATTCTATCAGACCTAAAATTATAACAAAATAAAATATCATTATTCTTAATGGTTGAGATAGGATTATTAGTTTTACTCACACAAACAATGGGTTTAATAAACTCATCTGTAATTTTATTTTTATATAAATCTTTAATAGATTTTTTTATATCAGTAGAATATATACCCTCTCCTTTTACCATAGCATCATATGAAAGTTTTATTCTTTCCCACCTATTATCTCTATCCATTGAATAATATCTCCCTGAAACTGATGCAAGAGAAATATTTGTGTGCTTAATTAATGATAAAATATCGGAAATATCATCTAAAAAAGAGTTAGGGTTACAATCTCTTCCATCGCTAAAGAGATGAAGAGCCACATTAATTTTGGTTACTTTTTTTAGATAATTTAATATTAAAAATAAATGATCAGAATGAGAATGGACCCCTCCCGAAGAAAATAAACCCATTATATGAAAGGTCTTTTGTGATTGTTCTGCTAATTTAACAGCTTTTACAAATTCTTTAATTAATGAAATACCATTATTAGCGAGGGCTTTATTCAATTTAACAAGATCTTGATCAACAACTCTGCCTGCGCCTATATTCATATGACCAACTTCTGAATTTCCCATCTGCCCTTCAGGTAATCCAACATCTAGACCTGAAGCAGATAACTTGCAACTAGGAAATTTTTTTATAGCATAGTCATAAAAAGGAGTATGAGCTTTATAAATAGCAGATTCATCTGAATTTTTCCCAATTCCCCACCCATCCATTATCATCAAAATGACTTTATCACTCATAATTGTAAAATTAATTATTGAATTTTAGGTATTTATATAATTTTTTAAAAGATTTATAAAAATGATAAAGGGCCTATATATCTCCATTATTTTATTACTAAGCAATATTGATTCTATTGAAAAAATTATTTTATCACTAGAAAGTATGAGTGGTGAAGTAATTTCAGAGTTTATTAATAATGAATCAGAAATTATAATTAATGAAAGTTTAAGTAAGGGTAATTCATTTCAAATGTCTAAAGTATTAGATAGTTTTTTTGAAGAAGAAAAAATTAATCAGTTTAAGGTAATTCATAAAGGAGAAGCAAATAATAATTTAATTTATTTACTTGGAGAGTATTCTTCACAAAATAATATTTATAAAGTATTTTTAACATTACATTTTAATAAAAAATCTTATTCTGTTTTAAGATTAAAAATTGATAAAGAGACATGATAATTAGAACAAAAAAATTTCAAATGAATAAAAGTCAGTATATAAAAAAAGGCTTTTTTAATCTTTTAAAAGAACAGTGGTGGGTACTATTAATTTATCTAGGTATTTGCAGCATGCATTATTTTATTCCATCTGTATGGTGGTTAATTGGAGGAAGCATTTTGTTAATTATTTATTTATTGTTTTGGTTAATTCAATTTTTTGGAGTTACTCAGGTTCAGCAAAGTAGTTACATGTTTGAAAAATTATCATATGAGATATCAAGTTCTCAGATAATGATGAAAATTAATAATAAGCAAGGAATGCCCATTAAATGGGATACTATTAAAAAAGTCACCATCCAAAAAGATGGCTTTCTTTTTAAATTAAATATTGTTCAGTTTATTATGTTTCCTTTTAAAGTATTTAACAATGAGAATGAGATTAGATTTTTAAAAAGTGTACTGAATAGAAAAGGTTATGTCAAATGATATAGATGCCCATGAAGCTTTTCAAATCGCTTTAAATTACTGTAATTATAGAGAAAGATCTCAGAGAGAAGTTGAAGACAAACTTTTATCAAAAAAAATATCAAAAAACATTATTTTAAGTTGTATTAAAAAACTTAAAGAGTTGAATGTTATTAATAATATTCGATTTTCTCAGTCGTTTGCAAGGGGTAAAAATAGAAACAATAGGTGGGGTAGAAACAAAATTAAATATCATCTTATAGCAAAGGGTCTAAACTCTGAAGAAGTTGAATTTGGTCTCAATTGTATTGAAGAAGAAGATTATATTAATTCAATTAAAACAAGCATAGAGATCTATCTTAAATTAAATAAAAAAAAAGATAGAAATAAGCTAATTAATCACTTGATTAGTAAAGGTTATGAGATTCAAATTATTAATATAACTCTATCTGGGGTAGATTCTAATTAAGACAATATAGTTTGATATTACTCTAAGAAGTATTCCCAAAATTAAAGGAATCAAGATATTATTTAAATTTTGTGGTATTAAGTTCCATAAAATTAGAAGAGAAAAAATTAGCACACAATATAAAAACATATACCATTTTACAAGGCTTGAATTAGGATTAACTAAAATCAATATAGAAATAATAATATTAAAGGGCATAGCCCAGACTATATTAAAGTTATATGACGATAAATGGTCTGTAAAAAACCATAAATAAATCAAAAGACATCCTATTATTCCAGAAATCATTAAGTGAATAGAATCAAAAATAAAATATTTAATTCCATATTTAACCTGTCTAAATGATATATAGATAGAGATTATAAAAAATATCAAAAAAATATAATAAGGGCCCAATGAGTAATTTTCAAATTCCTCTTTTTGTAAGTTAATAATGTTTGTTTTTGATACAACATTTTTATTCCCATCCTTTACAGCATTTTCTAAACCTTTGAATAAATACTCTGGAAGAAACATCTCCTTATCGAAAGAGATGATATAGTCTATTTCGGGACCAAGACAAATATCAATTCCCAAATCTCCCCATTTATTATTTTCTAGGTATAAATCCATAAGATGACGAAAGGATTTTTTTTCTGGTTCAGATGTAAAGCTTAGACTTTCACCATATACATTATTAAGAACATCTCTAATTTGAGTAGCACAATTATTATAGACGTAATTATACAAATATGTTCTATTTTCAGGCCTGATATTCTGCTCTAAAATATTATATAATAAAATTTTCTCGGATTCATTAAGGGAAAGAACTTGCTCTTTAATGTATCTATCCTGATTAATATAGTATTTTTCAGCAGACCTATAGTCATATTTAGCAACCATATAAAGGAGCTTCCCATTTAAAAAGTTTACATAAAAATTCGGTTGATTAAAATCAAAGATTCCATAATTATAGAAATGATCAATATTGTTATTTTTATCTACATACCTAATCCCACTGTGACCAAATGCGCTATATAATTCAGATTCATATGGCCCTATGGTTATAATTGAAAACTGTGTTTCATCATTTGCCTTAAGAGAAAAAGACACGATAAATAAAAAAATAATTAGAAATATTCGTTTAATTTTTATTTCCATCTATAACTATTACAAACTCACCTTTATTAATCTTATTATTAAATTGATCATATAATTCCTTAAGAGTACCCCTAATATTTTCTTGATATATTTTAGATAATTCCCTTGAAATTGATGCTTTTCTGTCTTCTCCTAAAACAAGAATAAGATCATTTAATAGACGTGTTATTTTTTTTGGAGACTCATATAAAATAATTGTTCTTTGCTCCTCAACAAGAGATAATAGTCGTTTTTGTCTACCTTTTTTTACAGGCAGAAAACCTTCAAAAACAAATCTCTCAGATGAAAGGCCTGAGTTAACAATAGCAGGAATTAGAGCAGTTGCGCCCGGTAAACAATTAATTTCGATATTGTTTTTAATAGACTCTCTAACTATTAAAAATCCTGGGTCAGAAATTGAAGGTGTTCCGGCATCAGATATTAATGAAACTACCTTTCCATCAAGAATTTGATCAATATGTTTTTTGACAGTCTTATGCTCGTTAAAAGAATGAAATGAAACTAACTGAACACCTATTTTATATTTATTTAATAATTTTTTTGAAACGCGGGTATCCTCACAAAGTATATAATCAGAATTTTTTAAAGTATCTAAGGACCTTAAAGTTATATCTTCCAAATTTCCAATAGGTGTAGGTACAATGTTTAAAACATTATTTTTATTCATAATAGTTCATCTATTTTTTTAGCTAAATTATAATCTTTATCTGTAATAATAGAGCCCTTATCATGAGTGCATAATGAAAGTTTAACTCTATTATAAACATTATAAATTTCAGGGTGATGATTATACTTCTCAGAGATATCAGCTACTTTATTTATAAATAATAAAGCATCTTTAAAATCATTAAACTTAAACTCTTTAATTAATTTGTTATCTGATTCTATCCACATAATTATAATGAAATAACTCCATTAATTTTTGAAGCTTTTTCATAAATATAAATTATTTCTGAAGAATTATTCATTGTTTGAGTAAGGGTTACTGATACATATTTTCCATTCTTAGAAAGCTTTTCTTTAATAGACGCATTGGGCAAAAGGGAAATTATCTTATTTTTTAAGGATGATAAAACTATAAATTTGAAACTATATATTGTTGGAAACCTATATTCTTCTTCAAGTATTTTTTTGAAAGAATCAGAGCTTTTCATCTACTAGAAGAACTTATATCGAAAATCTTCAATATTAGAAAATTCTTTTACTGCTTGATCAATTTTAAGAGAAGAGGCAAATCTATTTGCCTGCATAAGAGTTAATCCAAAATCATTGTAATCGTTTAAGGTATCTGCCTTAATAATACTGTTTACAGATAGAACTATTATACCATCATCAATTTTAATTGGTTGGGTAAGCTCTCCTTGTTCCATTGAAAATGCTACACCGATAGCTTCGGGAGCAAAACCAACATTAAGTAAAGAGTTTGTGTTAAAATCCAGTGAAGTCATGTTGTAAATTTGACCTTCAGAAAATTGATTTTTTAATTCATCCAAAGAAGAATAATTTTTCATCTTATTTGATATATAATCAAATTTTTTATTATCAAGAATTTTTTTTCTAACTGAAATCTCAACATCCTCAAGATCTTTTGTCCCCTCTTCATTAATTTCTTTTAAATATGTAACTACGTAACTATTATTTAGCTCAATTACATCAGAAATATCGCCCTCATCTCTAGAGTCACCATAAGTCCATAATACTACAGATCTAGCATCTTCCAGAATATTAGAGACTCTATTTGTGAACTTTCCAACATTAGTTTCAGTTTTAAAATCATATTTCATCTCCTTTGCTAGATCCTCAAATGAGATTTCTGATGATAAAGCATCTATTTTAAACATCTCCGCATCTCTAAAAATATTATTTCTTGTATTATCACTAGGGATTATCTGTTTTGAAATAGTTGCAACTGAAAATGTTTTTTTGGTTTTTGGTTGAGTCACATAAATCAAATGATACCCAAAGTCTGACTCAATCACTCTTGGAATTAGTCCCGATCTCGTTCTTGAGAAGACAGCATCTTGGAAAGGCTTGACCATCGCACCTTCAGAGAACCATCCTAGATCTCCACCAGCTGAAGCTGATCCATCTTCGCTATAAGTTCGGGCAGTTTCATCAAAATCACTACCATTTCTTAGTAAAGATAAAATCCTCTGAGCTTCAAGTCTTATTTCTTGTTTATTTTGATCATTAAATTTTAGAAGAATATGTTTAGCTCTTGCTTTAAAATTTTGATCATCTTTAATTTTAGAGAGTTTATATATAACCATTCCACCATCTTTATAGGCTAAATCAGAGACAAAGCCTTCTTCTTTATTTTCCAACTCATCAGGTAGTTCATCAATATTAAAATTCATGTAAGGATTAAACCCATCTGAGTTTAATAAAGAAAAAGTTGAGTCATTAATATCACCAGAAAGGAGTTGAACTTTAATATTATTCATTTCAGATAGATAAAATAATGAATCTTCTTTTGATGGCTCTAAAGGAAAATGAACCAAATTTATAGACCTTGACTCTTCTTGTTTATAATCATCTTGATTCATTCTTAAAAATGATTTCATTTCATTCTCAGAAAGAGAAAAAAGAGTATCAGATATATTGTAATTAGGAATAAAAAAATATGATAAATCAATTATATCAGAAGAATTAAAATACTCAGATTTTGATTCTAAAGAATTAATATTAGTAGTTAAACCAATCAAATTATCATATTTAGTCCTTAACCTCATTGGTTTGAGATTAGCCTCAAAAGAAAACCATGCTTGTTGCTGATTGATAGGTTGGTTAGATATATTTTGTAAATATCCAATAACGTTATCAACACTAAAAGAACCATTTGAGGGATCAGTAAAAGCCTGTAATATCATTGGATGAATATTATCACCTTGTACCATGTCAACAGATTCTTTATCTGTAACAGCTAATCCTAATTCTTGATACTGCTCGTTATAACTAATATCATTAATTAACTTTTCCCAAGCCTGGTCTCTAATACTCGCTATTTCTTGATTATTTGGAGATCTCCCATTATTAATTGAGAAGTTAGAGGATAAAAGTTCAAAAACTGAATTGAATTGAATTAAATCAATTTCTTCACCATTAATCTCACCAACAGTATTTCTATTCTGATTATTTACAGAGCTATTAGGCCCAAGAATATCTCCTAACACAAATGCAATTATTGAGAAACCAACAACAAAGACAAGAAATTTTCCCATCTTCTCTCTTAAAGTAGTGATAATAGCCATATTTTATATTTAGGATGCCAAAATTAATTTTTTTATAACTAAATATTGATATTCTTTCTAAAAAAAACAATATCAATCATATTGTTAGTTTTTGATAATACTTTTATTGAAAAATTTCCGTTTGATAATACTTCATTTTTTTTTGGAATATTCTTATTAAAACTCAATATAAAACCACCAAGTGTATCATATTCTCCAACAGGTATATTTAAGTCATACTTATTGTTTAAATAATCTACCTCTAATCTAGCGCTAAAATTATATGAATTTGAATCCACTTTGTCTTCTAAAAACTTTTTATCATCAAACTCATCAATTATCTCTCCAAAAATTTCTTCAATTATATTTTCAAGAGAAATAAGCCCTGAGGTACCTCCGAACTCATCTATAACTATTGCTATATTTATCTGATTGGATATAAAAGAAAAAAGTAAATCATTTGCTTGGTTTGTTTCATTTACGAAAGTTATCGGTCTAGTTATGTCTTTAATTTTCTTAGGGTTCTTAAATAAAGATAATCCATGACAATACCCTATAATTTTATCAATGGAAGATTCAAAAACTATAATTTTTGTGTGTCCTGACTTTTCAATTATTTTTTTTAGTTCAGAGATAGATTCATTTACATCTATTGCAATAATTTCTGTCCTAGGAATCATAAAATCTCTAACTTTTACAGATTTTAAGTTAAGAGCATTTTTAAAAAATTCAGTTACTTTATTAGGCTCTTTCCTAGAGTCTGGTACAATAATTTTTCTAATATATTCATTTAAGTCTGTCAGCTTAAATACAGGTCTTTCATCATTATAATTTTGATTTAATATTTTTTCGATAAAAAATCTTGAGATTTTAATTATAATATAAGTAAGAGGATAAAAAACAAAATATATAACAATTAAGGGGACTGAAAATGTAACCAGTAACTTATCAGCGTTGATAAGAAAAATACTTTTTGGAATATATTCAGCTGAAACTAAAACAATTAATGTAGATATAATAGTCTGAAATAAAAGAACGTATATATCATCTTTTAAAAAAGAAGGAAGGATCTCAACTAAAATAGGCTCAATAAATTGAGCCATTAAAATCCCATATATGACTAATGAAAGATTATTTCCTAAAAGAAGAGTTGCAATAATCTCAGATGTTTTTTTATTTATAATTCTATAAACTTTTCCTAAAAGGTTAGAGGAGTTTGACTTTATTGCAAAATTTAACCTATCTCTAGATATG
>JAYPDR010000042.1:0-13428 GCA_038125345.1 Marinoscillum sp.
ATCCCGAATATTGCTAAAGACCATATTAATATAAGCATATAAAAACCTAGGCTATGAGATAATTTTAGTATTAATGGAGGGGTATATGATCCTGCAATTAATAAATATATACTTATATGATCAATCTTTTGAAAAATTTCAGAAAATGAAGTCAATTCAAAATAATGATAAATTGATGATGCCAAAAACATAGATACTAACGAAAAACAATAAATTATTGATAATAAAACCTTAACTTCTGATTGGGTAGACAATGATTTTTCTAACAAAAAAAATATACCAATTAAACTAATAAACACACCAAATGCGTGGGTATAAAAATTGATTTTTTTTTCTAAATCTGATTCTCTTCGTTTCATAATTCCAATTAAATAATCATTATATTGGTATGAATTTTTTAATTAATCCAAAGCAAATGAAAAAAATCATTCTACCCAAAATTTTATTTTTTTTAATTCAAATAAATCTACTAGCTCAAGATTACGATATTTCTAAAGATTTAAGATGGAGAAATATTGGTCCAGCTAATATGATGGGAAGAATAGCAGCAATAGATGCAAGTAATTCTGATTATAGAAAAGTATTAATTGCCTCAGCATCAGGTGGGGTATTTCAATCTGAAAATGCTGGAATTACTTGGGAGTCTATTTTTGATAACTATGGTTCAGGATCTATAGGATCAGTAAAATTTGATCAAAATAATTTAAACACTATTTGGGTTGGTACTGGTGAGTCTGCAAATAGAAATTCTAGTGCTTGGGGTGATGGAATTTACAAATCTACAGACGGAGGAAAGACATTTAAGAATATGGGATTAGAGTCAACTCATCAAATAGCAGAGATTGAAATTCATCCAAATAATTCTGATATAGTTTATGCTGCAGCTGTTGGTCATTTATGGGGATACTCTGGAGAAAGAGGTTTATTTAGAACTGAGAATGGCGGAAAAACATGGAATAAGGTTCTAGGGGGACTTCCAAATGATGGTAAGACAGGATGCACTGAGATAATTTTTCATCCAAATAATCCTAATATAATTTTTGCTGGATTTTATCATAGATTAAGACAACCAGCATCTTTTCAAAGTGGTGGAGAGGAAGGTGGCTTATATAAGAGTGTTGATGGTGGAAAATCATGGAGAAAAATAACTAATGGTCTAGCTAGAGGTGAGAGTGGTATGATTGACATTTCAATACATTTAAATAATCCTAAAATTATGGTAATGGCATATGAAGCTGACGAGAATCTTCCAGAAAATGAACCAGGAACAGGAGTATATATTTCCTATGACGAAGGAGAATCCTGGAATTTTCTTTTAAAACATGCTGTAAGACCATTTTATCATGGCCAAATTGAAATTGATCCAATTGACCCAAATAATATTTATGTCGTATCAAGAGGATTTATGATTTCAAACGATGGAGGTAAAACTTTCAATTCCAGAAGATGGAGAACTGATGGTGGTGACGATCATGATATGTGGATCGCTCCATATGATAATAACATTATGTATCTAGCAACTGATCAAGGATCAAGACTATCTGTAGATGCAGGGAAAACCTGGCTTTCACATAATAATATGGCTATTGGACAGTATTATGCAATAGGTGTAGATATGAGAGATCCTTATTATATTGGAGGTGGATTACAAGACAATGGGTTGTGGATAACTCCAAGTAATAGTAGAGAATACAGAGGAATCCTTAATATGCACAGCACATGGATTGCTGAGGGAGATGGATTTCATACTCAAATTGATCCTGAAGACTGGAGAACTGTCTACACTGTAAATCACGTCGGTTTTGTAGCAAGACAAAATATTGAGACTAGAGAGTATAAATTTATAACGCCAACCCCTGAAACAATTAAAAACTTCAAAGAAATTGTTGATTTTAATTATGATGAAACGAGAAATAGATATACAATTGATCCTGGTGAACATTGGTTTTTTAGAGAAAGACCTGATAGACCCTTACTTCCTCCTCAATTTAGATTTAATTGGAGTAGTCCATTTATAATTTCTTCTTATAATTCAAAAAAAGTACTCTTTGGATCGAATTATCTTTTTAGTTCAGATGATCGAGGTGATTCATGGAAGATTATTAGCCCAGATTTAACTACAAATGATAAAAAATTAAGAAACACATCAAATGGTGGGGGATTAACTAATAGTAATACAGGAGGTGAAAATCATTTTACAATAATTACAATTAGTGATACGCCCATAGACACTTCAACAATTTGGGTTGGTACTGATGATGGAAATATTCAAATCTCTAAAAACAATGGAAAAAAGTGGGAAAATGTGAGAAAAAATATAAGTGGAGTCCCAGAAAAAACCTGGATTAGTAGAGTTGAGGCCTCTAAACATAAACTCGGAAGAGCTTACGTGACTTTAGATAATCATAGATTTGATGACAATAAACCTTATGTTTTTGTAACTGAAAATTATGGAAAAACTTGGAAAAATATCACAGCAAACTTACCAGAGAAATATTCAATTTATGTTGTAAAAGAAGATCCAATTGATGAAAAATTATTATTTGTTGGTAGTGAAGAGTCAGTTTATTTTTCAATAAATAGAGGTGAATCTTGGGAAAAACTTGGAAATAATCTTCCAACAGTAGCTATACATGACCTTGTAATTCATCCACGAGATGGAGATTTAATTGCAGGAACTCATGGTAGAAGTATCTGGATTCTTGATGACATTTCACCGCTTAGAAATTTACAAACAAATAAGAAAGGATTTACAAATAAGAGGGTTTCTACAAAATGGATAAGTATAAATACTGGAAGAAAACAACCATTTTTTGAATTCCGTGGTGAAAATCCACCATATGGAGCTATTATAAACTTTTATAGTGATAACGCAATAGATGGAAATATTACTATTAAAACACAAAATAGTAGTAACTCTTATTCTAAAAACATTGAATTGAAAAGGGGAATCAACAGATTTATTTGGCCTTACATTTTGGATAGAACTCAAGAAGAATTTGAAAAATATAAATTATCTTTTATGAATATCGTTAATGATTTAAAAACTATCTCTGGACAGATTGATAAATTAAATCAATATGATTTTAAATCTTTAACTTCTTATAGGGAAGTAAATAATCTTAGAAAAAAGTTACTTGATGATTTTGGTATGTACGCAAATGGTAATAAAATTTTTCCTAATAAAATATCTAGAAATTTTTCAATTTCTCCAGGAACATTTAATGTAGAAATAACATTAAAAAATGGAGAAAAATTCTATGATACTATTATAGTTAGAGATGATCCTATTAAAAATTAATATTTAGCTGATGACGTAGGGATTGTATTTTTTATAAATTCTCTTATATCATCATTTGAATTTTTTAGATCTTCTCTCCTTAAATACATCATGTGACCACTTTCATACCCTTTGAATGAAAGTCTATCTTTCATTTTCCCGCTAGGATCTAAATGCCACATAGTATATTTAGCATCAAAATACTGAGTAGCTCCATCATAATATCCAGATTGAATCATAACATTTAAAAAAGGGTTTTTTGCCATTGCTTGTCTAAGATTTTCTCCAGTATTATCATTTTCTCTATTCCATGGTCTAACATCACCCCAAACATTATAATTCATATTAGTTATATATTTTAATTCATTAGTTAGATAATGTTGCATTGCAGGAGTAAAAGCATGATCCCATGCATCTAATTCAGGATAACTTCCAACACTAACACCAGAATTTTTCTTATCTATACCCTTATATCTAGAATCTAGCCTTCCAAGAATAAACCCTTCCTCATTTAAAAGTTTTTTCCAAAAATATTGATCATTAACATCTAAATTATTATCTAAAAAATCTCTCTCAGAAAGCCCTGAATATCTTGCAGATTTTTTTGCAATATCAGACCTTTTTTCATTAGAAATTGAATTACCAAGAGTAATAGCTGGCAAAAACTCATTAACAGTAAATTTTTCAACTTCATCAAGTAATTCTAAGAGATTCATGCTTTGTAAATTAGATTCTAATTTTTTATGATACCATGCAGTTGCAGCAAAATAAGGTAATCTAAGGGCAGAATTGACAGGTCCATCTCTCTCAATTCCAAGGCCAGTTGGAGAAACTAAAATTACTCCATTAAGGTAGGTAGTGTGCCACCTACTTTGTAGCTCTAAGGCAAGACCAGAACATCTTGTTGTACCATAACTTTCTCCAATTAAATATTTTGGAGATAACCATCTGTTATATTTATTAATAAAATCTTCTATCCACTGAGCTAAATATTTTATATCCGAGTTAACTCCGAAGAAGTTTGCTCTGTCATAATCTTTATCCAATATTCTTGATAGACCCACATTAACTGGATTTATATAGACTATATCCGCAACATCAATTATTGAATATGGATTTTCTCTAGTTCCATAAGGTTGCACTGGGAATCCCTCATCATCAATATTTAAAGTTCTTGGGCTTGTATATCCCATGTGCATCCAAATTGAAGCTGCACCAGGGCCTCCATTAAAAGAAAAGAAAATAGGTCTAGAAACATCATCTTTAATATCTGTTCTTTTATAATACGTATAAAATAATGTTGCGACAGCTTTATCATCATCACTCCATACTGGAAGTGTGCCTGCAGTTGCAGAATAAGGGATTCTATTACCTTTAACAGTAACAAAATGATTAGTAACTACACTGCTTTCAGCATCTATAGATCTAACCTGAGAATAAATACTTAATGAAGTTAAAAATAGAGATAAAAATAAAATTAAATTTTTCATAATAAATTAAGGGTCTAATGTTTAGACCCTTAATTTAATAAAATTTATTTTAGATCCATCTTTCCTGAAAGAGTTTTAGATATAGCAATAAGCATCATAAGAGCATACATTCCATGATAAGCACCTAGTATAACTGGGACAATGGGATCGCTTAAAATTAAAAAAGCAAATGCCGCATTAATAACAAGTAAAGTAAGCTGTACTTTGATAGACCATGTTTTTTGAATGCTATCAGAATTAGGACTTAGAAAGCCTCCTACAGGAATTGAGATAATTGCCTGACATATAAATATAACAGCCGTAACGAAACTCATTATATCAGAAGAATCAGACATAAAGAGCATTAATCTATGAGATATAGGAAGAAAAGAAAAAAGAAAAAGTCCTCCTAAAGCAAATTTTCTATCCTTCGCAATAACTAAACCATAGAGACTAATTGCCAAAAAAATTCCACCTAGTATTATAGGCACCATTAATTCATTATTTTCCATAATAATATTTAGTTTGGTTAATTCTTAAAGATAGTTTTTTTTAAAACTAAAAAAAGAATAAATGATTGTTATAATTGCAAAATATGAAAACATTAAAAGAAATAAATAATCATAATAGAGATCATAGAATTGATTTTAATGATGAAAATCATATATATACAATTGATAGTAAAAAAGAAGCAATTTCAGTAACCCAGCTAATTGGAGAATTCTTTCCTAAGTTCGATAAAGAATACTGGGCAATGAAAGAAAGTGAAAAAACTGGTGAAGATTTAAATGAAATAATATCTAGATGGGATAATCTAGGAGAAAAAGCTAGAATTGAAGGTACTAACCTACATAATCAAATAGAAAATTTTTATAATAACAAAGAATATATAAATTCTAAAGAATTTGAAAAGTTCCTTTCTTTTCATAATAAGTTTATTCAAAGTAAATATGAACCTTATCGAACTGAATGGAGAGTATTTGATGATTCAAAGTTATTGGCAGGAACTTTAGATATGGTTTACAAAAAAGAGAATAATGAAGTTTTTATTTTTGATTGGAAGAGATCAAAAAAAATTATTTCTTCAGATGGATCTATTGAGAAAGAAAACCCTTTTGAGAATTGTTTAAAAGGATTAAGTCATATGAGTTCAACAGATTATAATAAATATTCATTACAACAAAATATTTATAAGTATATACTAGAAAAAAATTATGGATTTAAAGTATCAAGTATGAATTTACTTGTCTTACATCCTTATTATCCATCTTATCACATAGTTAAAATTGAAGACCTTCCTTTAGAAACAGAATATGTTATTAATTCAATAAATTGATGAATAATCATTTTCAAAATGCATTTAATCATCTAAGAAAAGATCGAGTATTGAATTTTTTAATTGAAAAATTTGGCAATGACATTTCAATAAGAGATCGCTTTTTCCCTAATTATGCCAAAGCAATTTCTGAATTAATAATTGAGCAACAAATTAGTTTTAAAGCTGCAATATCAATTAAAAAAAAATATAACAAAATTATTGCAGGTTTATCAGATGAACAGATTATAGAATTAGATGAAAATGTATTAAGGGAAGCTGGAATATCAAGAATGAAAATAAATTATATAAAAAATGTTTATATGTTTTTTTTAGATTACAATGAAGACTTTAATAAATTAAGCAATGAAGAAATTATTAAGTTATTATCATCTATAAAAGGCGTAGGTAGTTGGACCTCTGAAATGTTTTTAATATTCGTTTTATTTAGAGAAAATGTCTTTTCAAAAAAAGACTTAGCTCTAATAAATAGCATAAAATATAACTACAATCTAAAAAATCTTGATGACAAGAAACTTAATAATTTAATTAAGTCATGGTCTCCCTACAATTCAATAGCTTCTCTTTTACTTTGGAAGTCTATAGAAGAAAAAATCTTCTACCATGCTTAATCTTTTTCTGGGATTCTGATATCATCCACCATTTCATAAATATTTTTTGGAGGAGGAGAAAAAAAGTAAGATACAGAGATAGAAACAACAAAATTACAAATCATAGCTAAAGACCCAAAACCTTCAGGTGAAATACCTAACCACCAATCTTTAGAAGGAGGAATATCTCCAAGCCAACCTAATTTAAATTTTGCCATGTAGTAAATCATTAAAGATATACCAACAACCATACCTGAGATTGCACCCTCTTTATTAATTCTTTTAAAAAATATACCTAAAATAATAGCTGGAAAAAAAGATGATGCTGCAAGTCCAAATGCTAAAGCTACAACAGCAGCAACAAATCCAGGAGGATTTATTCCAAAATATCCAGCAACTATAACTGCAAAAAAAGCAGAAATTCGAGCAATCAATAACTCATTTTTCTGACTAATCTCAGGTAATAATATTTTCTTAACTAAATCATTTGATACTGATGTTGAAATAACAAGAAGTAAACCAGCAGCAGTAGATAATGCCGCAGCAAGACCACCGGCAGCTACTAGAGCTATAACCCATGGGGGTAAATTTGCAATTTCAGGGTTTGCCAAAACCATTATATCATTATCAATTATAAGTTCATTATTTTCAGAGTTATTGTAAGAAATAATTCCATCATTATTTTTATCATCAAAAAAAATTAATCCGGTATTTTCCCAGTTTATAAACCATTTAGGCATAGATGCATATTCTTTCTCAGAAACAGTATTAATTAAATTAAGCTTTGAAAAAACAGAAACAGCTGGCGCTGTAGTATACAAAACAGTAATAAATAAAAGGGCCAACCCAACAGATTTTCTAGCATCTTTTACTCTTTTAACAGTAAAAAATCTAACAATTACATGGGGTAACCCTGCTGTTCCTACCATTAAGGCAAGCGTTATGCAAAAAATATCAACTATAGATTTTGATCCGCTAGTGTATTCATTAAATCCAAGATCCGTTGACAGGATGTTTAGCTTATCTAATAAATAAATATTTGATCCATCATTGAGAGTTGATCCCATACCTAATTGAGGTATTATATTACCAGTCATCTGAAATGAGATAAAAAAAGCAGGCACCATAAATGCAAATATTAGGACACAATATTGTGCTACCTGAGTATAAGTAATCCCCTTCATTCCTCCTAAAACAGCATAAAATAAAACAATAACCATTCCTACAACTACTCCTGACTCTATAGGTATTTCAAGAAATCTACTAAATACAATACCAACACCCCTCATCTGGCCAGCAACATAAGTAAACGAAACAATTAATGCGCAAAAAACTGCGACCAACCTTGCTTTATCAGAATAATATCTCTCACCAATAAAATCTGGCACAGTAAATTTTCCAAACTTTCTAAGATAAGGTGCTAGAAGTAATGCAAGTAATACATATCCACCTGTCCAACCCATAAGATAAACTGAACCATCGTATCCAGAAAATGCAATAATTCCTGCCATTGAAATGAATGATGCAGCAGACATCCAATCAGCTGCTGTTGCCATACCATTTGCAAGAGGTGATACTCCTTTTCCTGCTATATAAAATTCATGAGTTGAATTTGCCTTTGACCAAATAGCTATTGATATATATATTAGAAAAGTAATTCCTACTATTATATATGTCCATAATTGTACATCCATTACTAATCTTTTTTATTAAAGCTGTATTTTTTATCAAGTCTATTTATTAGATAGACATATATAAAAATAAGAATTACAAAAACATACATTGATCCTTGCTGAGCAAACCAAAATCCTAGTTTAAATCCTCCAAGGGAGAAGGCATCTAAATATTTTTTAAATATTATAGAAAATCCAAAAGAAACAATAAACCAAATACTTAAAAGAATTCCAACATATCTTAAATTTTCTTTCCAATAATTATTATTTTGGTTACTCATTTAATTAAAGTTAGTAGCAATGAAGATAATTAATTTAATTCTTTTCCTTTCAATATCATTTCAGATAAATTCTCAGGATATTTTAAATTTAAAAAATAGAGCTGATATCATTGAGCAAATTCAAAAAGATAGATTTGATAATCTTTTACCAAAATTAATGAATGAAACTGGGATTGATATGTGGGTTATTATTACTAGAGAATATAATGAAGACCCTGTTATAAAAACAATGCTTCCTCCTACATGGCTCAATGCAAGAAGAAGAACAATCCTTGCATTTTATTATGATAAAAAATCTAAAGAAGTGGAAAAAGTTGCTATTGCCAGATACTCTTTTGGAAACAATATTCCATCCATATGGAATAAAGATTCTGAGCCAAACCAAATGAAGGCATTAGCAAAATTCATAGAGGAAAAAAATCCAAATAAAATTGGACTAAATTATTCTGAGCATTTTGCTTTAGCTGATGGAATAGTTAAAACAGATTATGATCTTTTAATGAAAAATTTACCGACTAAGTTTTTTAAAAATATAGTCTCAGCTGAAGAATTAGCTGTGAGATGGATTGAGACAAGAACTGAGAAGGAAATGATAATTTATGATCAATTAGTTGAAATAACTCACAACATAATTAGCGAAGCTTTTTCAACTAAAGTTATTACGCCTGGAATTACAACCACTGATGATGTAGTATGGTGGATGAGAGAAAAAGTAAATTCTCTTGGGCTAAAAACTTGGTTTCATCCTACTGTAGATGTTCAAAGAAATGAAGAAAGCGATCTTTATGCTTTTGATGGTGAATCAAAATTTGATATAATTCTTCCTGGAGATTTACTTCATTGTGATTTTGGGATCACTTATTTAACCTTAAACACTGATTGCCAAGAATTAGCTTATGTCCTTAAATCTGATGAATCAAAAGCACCTAGCTATTTAGAGAAAGCACTTGAAGATGGAAACAGAGTTCAAGATATTTTTACTGATTTATTTGCCTATAAGAAAACAGGTAATGAAATTTTAAAAGAAGCTTTAGAAAATGGGAGAAAAGAAGGATTAAAACCTCAGATTTATACTCACCCACTTGGAACTTATGGTCACTCAGCTGGAACTACTTTAGGGATGTGGGATTCTCAAGATGGAGTGCCAGGAACAGGAGATTTTCCAATGAATTATAATACAGTGTATGCAATTGAATTAAATACTAAAGTTTTTATTGAGGAATGGAATAAAGAAATAAGGATAATGCTTGAGGAAGCTGGTGTATTTGAGAAGAAAGGATTCCGATATGTTAATGGAAGACAAACAAAGTTATTGTTAGTTGGAAATCAGGAAAACCATCTGGGTAACTAGAAAGAATCTACCTGCTTATAAGCTTCTAATAAAGCCCTCTCCCCTTCTATTCCAGAAATAGAATTGCCATGCTCCATACCTAGAATACCATCAAATTCTTTTGATGAAATATATTGAAAAATATTTTTGTAATTTAATTCACCTGTTGTTGGCTCTTTTCTTCCTGGGTTATCTCCTATTTGAAAATAACCAATTTCATCCCAAGTATCCCTTATGTTAGGAATAATGTTCCCCTCTTGAATTTGTTGATGATATATATCAAAAAGTATTTTGCATGAAGAAGAATTAACTGATTTACAAATCTGATATGCTTGAGGACTTTTGGTGAGAAATAATCCTGGATGATCTCTAAAGTTCAATGGTTCTAAAACCATAACTAAATCATGAGGTTCTAAAATATCTGATGCTCTCTTCAAAGTATCTATCACATTGGATGTCTGATAAGACATATTTTTTCTCAAGTCTAAATACCCAGGAACTACAGTCATCCACTTCGCATTTATTCTTTTTGCTACTTCTACTGATTCTTTTATTTGATTTAAAAACTCATCTCTATAATTTTCATCACCACTTGTTAGATTTGGTTCATTCCAATAAATTTTATGAGCAACAAATACTCCCATTCTCATATTTCTTTTTATTAATGTACTCGATATCTTCTCTTGAAGAGAAATAGATCTTTGTTTCATATTATTATCTTCAAAAGCTCTAAACCCAACGTCAGCCATAAAATTAATTTGATCTATAGGGTCTTCTCCAACAGTATTTTTAAACATCCCAAGATGTGGAGCATAATTTAATTTAAATGTATTTTCAGAAAAAGATTTAGAAATTCCTGAATTTGTAAATAAGGAGCTAGCTGTAAAACCCACTCCTATTTTTTTAACAAAATTTCTTCTTTTCATAAATTACAAATTAAATAAATTCTGTAACTCCTGGTATAGCAACTTTATATTTCCCAAATTCATCGGGAAGAGTTGGTGCTTCAGATTCCCAAGTAAGATTATCAGGTACAAGATTCTCTCTAGAATTCAAAATTTCATCCCAAGTGATTTTCTTACCTGTATAAGTAGCCATTCTTCCCATGATAGCAGAAAGAGTACTAAAAGCAGCATTTTCAGCATCTGTAATTACATCTCCATTTCTTATTGATTGGAAGAGCTTATTATGTTCAACTTGATAAGGATTAGGATCTTCAGACCAAGAATGAGGATATTTATATTGAACTTCTCCTTTCAAATTTAAAACTTCTCCTTTTCCTAAAGAAACAATTCCTTTTGACCCCTGAAAAACTTCATCAACTCTACTTTCAGTTCCTTTCTGATGTCTACACTGACTTGAAATAACTGTACCACTTGGATAATGAAATTCAACAAAATGATGGTCAAAAATTTGTCCATGATCAATTCCATTTCTTACCTCTCTCCCACCCATACCCTGAGCAAAAGACGGGTATTCACCAATGAACCAATTTGCTACATCAATATTATGAATGTGTTGTTCAAGAATATGATCTCCACATATCCAAGTAAAATAATACCAATTTCTCATCTGATACTCTAACTCAGATTGATTAGGTTGTCTTTTTCTTACCCATACACCAGCATCATTCCAATATATTTGACCAGATATAATTTTTCCAATCTCTCCCAATTTTACTTTATCGTACAAATCAATGTACTTATTTTGGTAGTGTCTTTGAAGACCTACAACAACATTTAAATTATTATTTTTTGCTTTTTTTGCAGATTCTAAAACTCTCCTAACTCCTGTAGCATCAGTAGCAACTGGTTTCTCCATGAAAACATGTTTTCCATGATTAACAGCATACTCAAAGTGAAGAGGTCTAAAACCAGGAGGAGTAGTAAGGATTACAACATCACATAAATCAATTGCCCTCTTATAAGAATCAAATCCTATAAAAATATTTTTTTCTTTTATTTTTATTTTTTTTGAATCTCCAAAGTGATCTTGAATACTTTTAATACTAGAATCAATTCTATCTCTAAATGCATCAGCCATTGAAATAAGTTCTATATTATCATCAGCATTTAATGCTTGTACAACTGCTCCAGATCCTCTTCCACCACACCCAACAACTGCTAACTTTAGTTTTTTATTTTCACTTACATTAGCAAAAGATTGAAATGTAACATTACTTGCTAAAACACCACTAGTAATTGCAGCTGTCTTCCTGACAAAATTTCTTCTTGATTCTTTTTTCATCTTATTGGTTAATTAGTATAAATAATAATTTATATACATTTATTAATTATTCCAAAATAAATCTCTGAGAGGCTTTGAATCTACATTTTCTACTCTTACTATTCTAAAGCCAATATGAGGAGCGTCAGTATTCCACCATTTGCTTTTTGGTATTTGTGGATCTCTTTCTTGGAGTCTGCTAGTAGAAAAAAATCTTTTATGAGATAGAAGAACATCTGGTTTATCATTCCATGATCCTCCTTTATAAACTTTTAGGTACTTACTTTCATTAAAAATAAAAGGGTCAGACCTCAATTGTTTTGATTTAAAAATATTCTCATCATAGGAGTCAGCTACCCACTCAGATACATTCCCAAACATATCATAAATACCCCATTTGTTAGGTTTTTTTTGCCCTACTTTTTGATACTTATCCCCTGAGTTGTATTTATGCCATGCATAATTATCTATCTCATCCACATCATCATTTATTTGTGATCTGCTAACATATTCCCATTCTGCCTCAGTTGGTAGTCTATAGTAATTACCGGTTTGAAAAGAGAGCCATTTACAAAATTTTGATGCTGCAAAATGAGTCATATTTACAGCTGGGAATCCTTCATTTCCCATCCCAAAAGTCATGTCTGTGTAAGGTGTTGTGGGTTTACTGATTCCATCAACCTTAATTTTTTCATTTCCAACAATAAATTCTAATTTATTGTTTTCTTCATACTCCATAAATAAATTATATATCTCCCATGTTATCTCATATTTTGAAATCCAGAAAGAAGATACTTTTGTCTCTGCGTTTTTATTTTCATCACCCATCTTAAATTCTCCTCCAGGAATATATATCATTTCAATAGAAAAATTAGAGTCAGGGATTTTTTCAGAATAATTTGAATTTGTAGTTTTAACAAAAAAAATAAATAGAAAAATTATATAATTAAAAGAAATCATTTAATGAGTAACTCAAATTTTAATCCAGCATTTTCATTTAATCTATTGAGAAGTTTATCTCCCATAGAAAAAGATGGAGTCACTACACCATAATTTTCAGGTAATTTATCAAATGCTAAACATAGAGCCGATTCTGCAAGCATTTTTGATGTTGAACCGTATCCAGGATCACTATCTCCTATTACCTTAGCAAAAGCTTTTTTCTTCTCATCAATTGTTATGTAAAATCTTAAATTATAGAAACCATTTTTCCTTTTCTCAAGTCCAGGACCCTCTCCAGGCT
>JAYPDR010000043.1:0-13341 GCA_038125345.1 Marinoscillum sp.
TATCTTTTCTTTTTTGCACGCCCATCATAATTAATAGAAAGAATATATTAATTGAACTTAAAAAAAGTATTGCAAGAAAAACCATATAAACAACAAATTTTTCAGTTCCAAGAATTTTAAAAAGAGCATCTCTCTGTTCAATGTTTGAGAGCACTGAAAATTCATTCCCAAGTAAAGCTATTATCTCTTCTTTAGTTTTTATAATTTTTGACTCATCAAAAAGTTTAACCTCATATGATGATATCATATTTTTTTTATTGAAGAGCTCCTGAGCAAACAATAATGAGCAAAAAACATAAGAGTTGTCAAAGTTATTTTCTATTGCGAATACTCCTGCAACTTTAAGATTTTTTTGATTAAAAAAGTTTTGTTGCAAAAGGATTGGGCTTAGCTTTCCTGTGTTATTTAAAGAATAAGCTTTGATGTTTTGAAAGTCTGTATCTGAAGTTATTCCTAAAGAATATTTTATGCCTCTTCCAAAAACGGCATAATCAAGTTTGTTTTGATCAAAAAAAAACTCTCCTTCGGTCATATTGTTGACTATTCTTTTTTGGTCAATAAAATTATCTCCAACCCCTTTTAAGTTAGCAACCACTTCTTTTTCTTTATTTTGAAGAATTACTTTATTCTCCAGAACGCTGGTAACCGCTGAAACATTTTTTATCGATCTAATTTTGTTGATAAGGATGTCTTCAAAAAATATATTTTCTTTTTTTACAATCTTAATTTCTGGATCAAAGTCTTTATAAACAGATTTAAGGGTGTTTTCTAATCCATTATAAACAGATAAAACAACGATCATTGCGGCTGCACCAATACTTAGAGTTGATATTGAAATTATAGATAAAAAATTTATAAATGTTTTTTTCTTTCTTGAAAAAATTAAACGAGTAGCGGCTTTAACAGAAAACATTAATTTATTTTTTTGGCGGTATTTTTAGATTAGAAATGATTTGATTTATTCTTGATGCTTCGTACTCAGAGTTGTCAATTATAAATTTAATTTCAGGTATTTTTCTAATTTTTTTTCCTATTGATCTAGCTAAGTACTGTTTAATATCATGTTTTTTTTCCAGGAGTTTCTGTTCAATAAAATCAGATTTGGAATTATTTAACGCGCTCACGTAAATAAGCGCCACACTTAAATCTGAAGAAAGCTTTATGCCCATTATTGTTATAAATTCATTATTGAGGAAAGAGCGGCCCTCTTTTATTAGGTACTCATTTATGACCTGATTAATTAAACTTTCGTGTTTTTCTATTCTTTGCCTTTTCAATTACAATCTATTTTTTTTATCCTTTGTTTGTGTCTGCCCCCATGAAATTCAGAAGAAATAAACACTTTAAATATTTCTTCTAGTTCGGATGTAGAAATAAATCTTGCTGGAATACACAAAATATTTGAGTCATTATGTGTTCTTGCAAGCTCGGAGATCGATTTATTCCAACAAATTGCAGCCCTAACTCCAACATGTCTGTTTGCCGCCATAGCCACCCCATTAGCGCTACCACATATTAAAACACCTATGCTTTTTTTGTCTTTTATTACAGCTTTAGATACAATATGAGCATAATCTGGGTAGTCAACAGATGAGTCATCATAGCAGCCACAGTCCATAAATTCAAGCTCCATATTTTTTATCACACTTAATAGAGCTACCTTGTGATTATATCCTGCATGATCAGATCCTACTATTATTTTCATTTTGTTTTTTTTTTACAAATCCAGCAATTATTATACTAATTTCATACAAACCAATTAAAGGTAACGCCATAACAATCTGACTAAATGGGTCAGGTGGTGTAAGCATTGCTCCAAAAATTAAAATTACAACTATAGCATGTCTTCTGTAGTTTTTTAACATAGTTTTATTTGTTAAACCCGCTTTTGTTAAAAAAAAGATTACCATAGGGAGTTGAAACAATAAACCTGAAGCTAAAACTAAGGTGGTAACAGTAGAGACATAAGATATTATGTCAAATTCATTTAGAATGGATGGGTCAATTTGATAATTAGCCAAAAAATTTATGGATATAGGGGTAAGAACGAAATACCCAAACATTATTCCTATAAAAAAGAGGAAGGAGACATAAAAAGTTGCTCCTTTTGCCGCTTTTTTTTCATTAGAATAAAGTCCAGGAGAAATAAACCTCCAAAACTCCCAGAATGCATAAGGAAAAGCAAAAATTAATCCTATTACAAAGGAAGAGGAGATATGCATCATAAACTGACCAGCCATCTGTCTAGATTGTATAATAAACGGAAGCTCATCAATACAAAAGGCAGAAACACCAATTTTTTGTCCTATGTCACAAAAAGCCTGGTAAGTCCAAAAATCACTTTTAGAGGGACCAAGCAAAATAATTCCAAAAACAACCTCCTTAGAAACAAATGCAATTATAGCAAAGACAACAATTGCCAATATGGAGCGAATAAGATGCCACCTCAGTTCTTCGAGGTGGTCAATAAATGACATTTCTCTTTCTTTTCTCATCTATTTATGAAGAGGGAAATTAATTGCCCAAGAATTAATTTCTTCTCGTACTGAATTAATTTCTTTTGGCTCTGTAAGAACTCTATCAATATAATCAACAACTTTAATCATGTCTTTTTCAACCATTCCTCGAGTTGTTATTGCAGCGGTTCCAATTCTCATCCCAGAGGTAACAAAAGGAGACTCCGTATCAAAAGGAACCATATTCTTATTAATTGTAATATCGGCATTTCCCAGGTTTTCCTCGGCAACCTTGCCGGTTAATCCTTTATTTCTTAAATCAATTAACATTAAATGATTTTCTGTGCCGTTTGAAATTAAATCATACCCTCTTCTTATAAATTCTTTAGACATAACATCAGCATTTTTTTTGACCTGCACCACATAATTAAAATACTTTTCAGACAAAGCTTCCTTAAAAGCTACAGCTTTGGCACCAATAATGTGCTCTAATGGCCCACCTTGTGTTCCTGGGAAAACCCCCGAATCTAGAAGAGAGGCCATTGTTCTAATAGTGCCTTTAGGAGTTTTAATTCCGAAAGGGTTTTCAAAATCTTTCCTCATCATAATAATTCCCCCTCTAGGCCCTCTTAATGTTTTGTGGGTAGTGGAGGTGACTATATGACAAAAATCAAGTGGATCATTAAGTAGCCCTCTTGAAATTAACCCAGAAGGATGAGCTATATCAGCTAAGACCAATGCTCCTACAGAGTCTGCTACTTCTCTGATTTTTTTGTAATCCCAATCTCTACTATAAGAGGAGGCTCCACAAATTATTAATTTTGGCTTTTCTTTTTTTGCAGTTTTTTCTAAACTATCGTAGTCAATTAAACCACTTTCTTTTTTAACTCCATAAAAAAACGGTCTATAAATTTTGCCAGAATAATTTACAAGAGACCCATGAGTTAAGTGACCACCATGTGCTAAATCGAATCCTAGAATTTTATCACCAGGGTTGAGTACAGCTAACATTACCGCTGCGTTTGCTTGAGCACCAGAATGAGGCTGAACATTAACCCAAGACGCGTCGAAAAGGTTTTTAAGCCTCTCTCTGCATAAATCTTCAATCTCATCAACAACCTTACAACCACCGTAATATCTTTTTCCAGGCAGCCCCTCAGCATATTTGTTAGTTAATATGCTTCCTGCCGCTTCCATAACCTCATTAGATGCGTAATTTTCTGAAGCAATTAATTCAATTCCTTCAGTTTGTCTAACCTTTTCTTTTTCAATTAAATCAAATAATTTTGTGTCTCTCATAATCCTATTAATAAATGATTAATATTACGGGATAAATAGTTCTTTTATGAAGCAAATCCTAGTATAAAAGTAATGAACATTAAAGACTTAAGAACAAAAATTGATAAAATTGACGCCGCTCTTTTAAACCTTCTTAATGAACGAATGGATATTGTTCATGAGATTGGAATTATTAAATCTGAATCAAATGAATCTATTTACAAACCAGAGAGAGAAAGAGAGATAATAGAAAGGTTAACCAATCTCTCAAACGGAAAATTAAACAAAGAATCAATCAAGGCAATTTTTCAAGAAGTTTTTGCCGCAGCAAGAAACATAGAGGCTCCAGAAAGAATATCTTATCTAGGTCCTGAAGGAAGCTTTACCCATCAAGCCGCAGAGAGCAACTTTGGGTCACAAGCTAAGTACCTCTCTTTGAATTCTATAAAATCAGTATTTGAATCTGTAGAATCGAAAAAAGTAAAATACGGAATTATCCCCTTAGAAAACAATCAAGAGGGAATAGTTCAAGAAACAATTGATCTCTTAGGTTATTCAAATGTGAAAATTATATCTGAGTTGACTCAATCAATAAGTTTTTCTTTTGCCACAAGAGTAAAAGAAATTAAAAAAGTAAAAAAAATATACTCAAAAGATATAGCCTTCAAACAATGTAGGGCTTTTATTGAGAATTACTTTCCCCAAGACATTAAATGCATACCAGTTAACAGTACTAGTGGTGCCGTTGATTATGCTGCTTCTCAAAACGACTCAGCTGCAATTTGCTCTCGGTTTGCTGCAGTTCAAAGAGGAGTGCCAATATTATATGATAAAATAGAAGACTCTAAGGATAATCATACAAGGTTTGTTGTTCTTTCCTTAGATCAAAACCAAGAAAAATCTAACTGTGATAAAACTTCTATTTTGGTTAATCTCTCTGATGGTCATGGTGTTTTAGCTGAGTTTTTGCAAGAATTTCATGATGCAAAAATTAACTTAACAAAATTAGAAAGTAGGCCGGCTAGAAAAGGAACAGATTTTAAATATATTTTTTATATTGATTTCGAAGGCCACTTCTTAAATAGTAATTTTCAAATTATTTATAAACGATACAACAGAAACATTAAACTTTTGGGTAGTTATCCTAAAATAATTTAGTGTCCTTCAGGCATCTCATATTTTCTCCATTTATTTAGCAGCTCATTCATATCCTCAGGCAGAGGAGACTCAAAAAAGAATTCTTTTTTTGTTGAGGGGTGTATAAAGCCTAAACTTTTTGCGTGTAATGCTTGCCTGTTAATTAGTTTAAAACTATTCTCAACAAATTTTTTATAACTAGAAAACTTATTGCCCTTCACAATAAGTTTACCCCCATATGATTTATCACAAAATATTGGATGACCAATATGCTTCATATGTGCTCGTATTTGATGTGTCCTTCCTGTTTCAAGCGTACACTCAATCAGTGAGAGATAGTGAATACATTCTAGCACCTTATAATGTGTTATTGCCTTTTTTCCAACTGTGTTTTGAGCAAATCCCTCAACCACTCTTCTATCTTTCAGTGATCTTCGTAAATTCACATTAATAGTCCCCTCTTTTTCATTGGGAAGACCCCAGATAATTGCTTGATAATTTCTTTTTATAGTATGATTTTTAAATTGTTGCGCCAGGCTATCCATTGCCAGGTCTGTTTTAGCTATAACCAAAAGACCTGAGGTGTCTTTATCTATTCTATGAACCAAGCCAGGTCTTCCTGTATTTCCATCCATTTCAGGCAGGTTTTTAAAATGAAAAACTAATGCGTTAACTAATGTGCCTTCCCAATTTTCATGAGCGGGATGAACTACCATGCCTGCTGGTTTGTTTACTATCAAAAGGTCTCTATCTTCATATACTATGTTTAGATCAATTTTTTCAGCTTTTATTTCATCAGGCTTAATGTTTCTCTTTAGTTCTATTTGAATATTATCACCAGGTTTAACCTTATAGCTTGGTTTAATTTTTTTTTTGTTAACCTCTACTTTTCCATTTTTAATTCCCTCTTGTATTTTGTTTCTTGTAACATTAGGCATTTTATCAAATAAAAAAACATCAACCCTTGTGGGGGTTTGTTTTTCGTCTACTATGTATATGTGGTTTACAGTTTTATTATTTGCTTCTTTATTCATTTTTTTTTGCTTTTTCCCAGTAAAAATCCATCTGCTTAAGAGACATTTTATTTAATGATTTCTTTTCTTTTGTAATCATTGATTCCATAGCGGTAAACCTTCTAATAAATTTTTTATTTGTTTTTTCAAGTGATTTTTCAGGATCAATATCAATAAATCTTGCAAGATTTAAAACTGAAAAAATTAAGTCACCAATTTCATTTTCAATTTTATCTGTGTTGTTTTTTTTTCTTAATTCCTCTTTTAATTCTGTAAGCTCTTCATCTATTTTTTTTAAAACTTGACTGCTGTTTTCCCAATCAAAGCCAAAATTTTTAACTTTTTTTTGAATTCTTAATGCTTTAATTAGAGGAGGAATGTTTTCTGCTATGCCGTCTAATACTTTTTTTGATTTTCTTTTTTTTTGTTTGATTTCTTCCCAGTTTTTCTCAACCTCTTTGGCATTATAAAGCTTTAAATTCCCATAAATATGCGGGTGTCTTTCTTTTAGTTTTTTTATTAAATTGTCAATTATTATATCAATGGTAAAATCATTATTTTCTTCACCAATTTGGGCATAAAATAACACATGGAGCAAAAGATCCCCAACTTCTTCTTCAATGTTTTTTTTGTTTTTTGAAATTATTGCGTCAGATAGTTCATACACCTCCTCAATGGTAAGGCTTCTTAGTGACTCAAAAGTTTGTTCTTTGTCCCAGGGGCATTTTTCTCTTAATTCAGCCACAACCTTTCTTAATTTTTCTAGTCTGAAGTTTCCCACTTTATATAAAAAGAATTTTTTATTATAATTAAAGATAAGAAACTGATTTCATAACTTTGTCTCATGACAGAAACTATAATAGCAATATTATTAGTTGGGGTTTTTTTTGTTGCTTTGTCCATAAGATTAATTTTAATAAAAGGTGGAGAGTTTAAGGGAACTTGTGCCTCTCAGAATCCATATCTTAATCCAGAAGGCGAACAATGCAGTTACTGCGGCAAAACAGTTACACCTGGAGTAGATTGTAAAAAAAATTAAAATGACACTAATTAAATCTATTTCTGGAATAAGAGGAACTCTAGAAAATATTCCAGGCGAGTCATTATCAGACTATGACATAGTTCAATTCACTTTAGCTTATTTTCAAGAAGTTGTTCAACAAAATAAAAAAAAATTAGTTGTTTTAGGAAGAGATGCTAGAAAGTCTGGAAGTCATATTGCTCAATTGGTTTCCAAAACTCTAGTCAATTTAGGATGTGATGTTGTTGATCTTGGTCTTGTAACCACCCCAACTCTTGGTATCTCTACAAAAAAAATGAAAGCCTCTGGCGGCATAATGATTTCTGCAAGTCATAATGATGAAAAATGGAATGCATTAAAATTATTAAATAATTTAGGCGAGTTTCTTTCTCCTAAAATAGTAGAGTTAATTATTAATGAAAAAGAGAGAAAGCATATAATATCTGAAGCAAAAGGTTCGATTACTAAGTATGATAAGGCTTTACAAGATCATATTAATCTGATTCTGTCTCAGAAAGAAGTTTTAATAGATAAAATAGTAAATAAAAATTTCAAAGTTATAGTTGATGGAATTAACTCTGTTGGAGGAGTAGCTATTCCGGAGTTTTTATCTCAGTTGGGGGTAGATGATATAGTAAGAATCAACTGTGAACCTAGTGGAAATTTTGCTCATAACCCAGAACCTTTACCTGAGCATCTAACTCAAATTTGTGACGCAATGAAAAAAGAAAAATTTGATTTAGGTATAGTTGTTGATCCTGATGCTGATAGGCTTTGTCTTATCGATGAAGAAGGAAATCCTTTTGGAGAAGAATATACTCTTGTTGCCGCTGCTGAATATATTATCTCGAAAACTCAAAAGCCCGTAACATGCTCAAATATGTCCTCTTCTTTGGCGCTTAAGAATATTACAGAGAGGTACGGTGGTAGATATTATTCATCTCCCGTTGGTGAGATTAATGTGGTAGCAAAAATGAAAGAGGAGGGGGCGACCATAGGAGGAGAGGGTAATGGTGGTGTTATTTTTCCTAAAACCCATTATGGGAGAGATTCATTAATAGGTGTAGCTCTGATATTATCTCTTCTCGCAGAAAGAAAATTATCATTAAGTAATCTTAAAAGATCTTTACCTGAATTTTTTATTGTTAAATCTAAAACATCATTTGAAGGAAGCATTAGTCAAGTAATTAGATTTTTTTCAGAAGAGTATTCTGAGTATAAAATTGATCTTAGAGATGGAATCAAAATAAATTTTCACAACTCATGGGCACACCTCAGAAAATCTAATACAGAGCCAGTAATAAGAATCATTTCTGAATCAAAAACTAAAGAAGAGGCCATAAAATTATCTGAGGAAATTATATCTAAATTACGACTGATATGAATGTATATTTTGATAACGCAGCTACCACACAAATAGAAAAAAGGGTTCTGGATAAAATGATTCCTTTCATGGAAAAGGGGTACGGAAACCCATCATCTATCCATAAAAGGGGTAGAGAAATAAAATCGGCAATAGAAAAATCAAGAACCATAGTTGCTGATATTCTTTCTTGTGAACCGGGAGAAATATTTTTTACTTCTGGAGGGACAGAGGCTGATAATATGTTCATCATAAATACTGTTTTAGAAAAAAATATAGATACTATAGTAACCACAAAAATTGAACATCATGCTGTTCTCCACTGCTGTGATTATCTTTCAAAAAATCATAATGTAAGAATAGAATACTTACATACTGACGATAAGGGACAAATTAATCTCAAAGAATTAGAAGAAAAAATTATAAAAAATAATAACTCATTAGTTACCATAATGCATGGCAACAATGAAATTGGAAACTTAAATGATATTAAAGAAATAGCTAAAATCTGTGATCAAAATAATATTATTTTTCACTCAGATACTGTCCAGACCGTAGGTCATTATAATTTGAATTTAAATGATATTAACATTCAAGGAATAGTTGGTTCTGCTCATAAGTTTCATGGACCAAAAGGAATAGGTTTTTTATATTTAAATAATAAACACAAGATATCTCCTTTTATTCACGGCGGAGCTCAAGAAAGAAATATGAGAGGGGGTACAGAAAATGTTTATGGGATTGTTGGATTAGCTGAAGCACTAATATTATCACACCAAAACCTAGAGGAGCACAAAAAGAAAATCACTAATCTAAAAAAACACATGATAGATTCTTTAATTAAGAACATTCCTGGTGTTCAGTTTAATGGCTTATCTGCAGATATTGAAAGAAGCTTGTTTACAGTTTTAAATGTTAGCATACCAAAAATTGATGATCAGCAAATGTTTTTATTTAATTTGGATATAAATAATATTGCGGCATCAGCAGGAAGTGCTTGCTCAAGTGGATCTGATACGGGGTCTCATGTATTAAATGAAATCAAGACTGTTGATGGTCATGTTAATGTTCGATTCTCTTTCAGTAAGTTTAATACTTTAGATGAAGTAGATTATGTCGTAAAAAAAATATTAGAAATTAGTAATATTTAGAATGGGTGAGCAAGCCAAATAAAAAACCCATATATCGCATATCTAAGAAATCTAGTTGCAGAGTATAATAGAAATTTCTTTCTATCATAACCTATTGCGCCAACAACAGCAGAGGTTGCTGAGAAGGGGATAGGAGTAATTGCCGCAACCACAATAACTAACCACGCAAATGCTTTAATCTTTCTTTCGTATTTTCCAGTAATATTTTTTTGAATAAAATTATATATTCGTGTGTTGTGAAGGTGTTTCCCAAAAGTATATGCTGTAAACCCAGCTAAATAAGAAAGTAATGAGAAAACACTAACAAAAAAAACATATGTAGACAAAGGCTTAGAAGTAATAGCCCATATCATAAATAACTCAGGGGGGATAATTCCTAAAATAACCTCAGAGAGAAAAAAAAGACTAAAAACTAATAATGAAGGAACATCAAAAGAAACTTTATCTTTTAAAGAAGATAAATCTAAAAAGCTAAAAGTTATCTTATAAAAAGCTAAAGCAACTCCAAATAGAAGCAATCCTTTTATAAAGTTTTTTAGCACAAAAAATATTCTGACTTTATCTCTTTTGAGCATATTGGAATATTATTATTAGATATAATATAAACTAATTATATATATTTTTGTTGCATGAACACAAAATTGTCTCTTTTTGCTGACTCTATTATTAAGCAATATGGACCTAAAAAAGTTGTAGATGATGTTTCTATTACTGTTAGGCAGGGTGAAATTGTTGGCTTGCTTGGTCCCAATGGAGCAGGAAAAACAACAACTTTTTATTCTATTGTTGGATTAATTAAACCTGATTCAGGGGCTATATATCTTGGAGAAAAAAACATCACTAAACTTCCTATGTATAAGCGAGCTAGACTTGGCATAGGTTATCTTGCCCAAGAAGCATCTGTTTTCAGAAACCTTTCAGTAAGAGATAACATTTTGGCAGTTCTTGAGGGATCTGCTTTGAATAAAAAAGAACAAATTGAAAAAACGGAAAAACTTTTAAATGAATTTAGTTTAAAGGAAATCGAAAACAATATGGGTATGGTTCTTTCGGGTGGAGAACGAAGGAGAACTGAAATTGCAAGGGCTTTAGCAACTGAGCCAGATTTTATATTATTAGATGAGCCATTTGCCGGCGTTGATCCTATTGCTGTTGAAGAAATTCAAACTATAGTTCATTCTCTAAAAAAGAAAAACATTGGTATATTAATCACAGATCACAATGTTGATGAAACATTATCTATAACAGACAGATCTTATTTGATGTTTGAGGGTAAACTTCTCAAGTCAGGAACTTCAGAAGAGTTAGCCTCAGATGAGCAAGTAAGAAAATTATATTTAGGGCAAAGGTTTGAGTTAAAAAGAAAGCTTTAAAATGAGTATTCTCAACTTTTTTGCAAAGTTTTTTTTAAGCCTTAGAGAGAAAAAAATTTCTTCTTTCATAAATAATCCAATTAAGCACCAAAATAAAATACTTAGCAAGCTTATTCAGAGATCCAAAAACACAAGTTATGGGATTAAATTTAACTTTAAACGTATTGATTCGTATGAAAAGTTTTCTAAAAATATTCCTGTAGTTGATTATGAAGATTTTTTTCCTCAAATAAAGAAGGTTTTGGATGGAGAAAATAATATTATATGGCCTGATGCTATAAATTGGTTTGCTATGTCATCTGGCACAACAAATGATAAAAGTAAATTTATCCCCGTGTCTCAAAAATCTCTTGATTTAAATCATTTTAAAGCCGGAAGTGATTTGTTATCAGTTTATTTAAAAAACAATAAAAATTCCAAACTTTTTAATGGCCTGAGTTTGGCTCTTGGTGGGAGCAAACAGATCACTACTTACGGAAAAAATAAAAATATTTTTACTGGAGACATTTCTGCTATTTTATTGAGAAACCTTCCTTTTTGGGCATCTAAATTTAGAACACCATGTATTGATGTCGCCTTATTGCCTGAGTGGGAAGTTAAAATTAAAAAGATGGCAGAGATTACATCCAAGCAAAATATTACAAGTTTATCTGGGGTTCCAACCTGGACTATTTTCTTGATAAAAGAGGTTTTAAAGATTACTAAGAAAAAACACATAAAAGAGGTTTGGCCAAACCTTGAATTATTTATTCATGGAGCTGTGTCGTTTTTGCCTTATAGAAATTTATTTAATGAAATGATTCAAGATAGAAATATGAATTATCTTGAGACTTACAATGCCTCAGAGGGTTTTTTTGCATTTCAAGATGACCCAAAATCTAGTTCTATGGTTTTATTAACTGATCATGGAATATTTTATGAGTTTGAAGAAAAAAAGTCAAAAAAAATTGTTGATTTAGGGGGCGTTAAGAAGAATAAAGAGTATGCACTTATTATTTCTACATTTTCGGGACTTTGGAGATATAGGATAGGAGACACAATTATTTTCACCTCTACAAATCCATTTAAAATTCTAATAACAGGAAGAACTAAACACTTTATAAACGCTTTTGGTGAAGAACTTATTGTTCAAAATACAGATAAAGCTTTATCTAAAACTTGTGAGTCTCTTGGGATTTCTTTCTATAATTATTCTGTAGCACCAATTTTTATTACTGGAAGCAAAAGAGGGGCGCATGAGTGGATTATTGAGTTCTTAAAGGCACCAAAAGATAAGAAAACTTTTATTCATCTTTTAGACAAAAACCTGAGAGAAATTAATTCGGACTATGATGCAAAAAGATATAAAAGTATTGCTATTAAAGAGCCAGTAGTTCATTTTGTCACTGATGGATTTTTTAATAGTTGGCTCAAGAAAAAAAATAAATTAGGGGGACAAAACAAAATTCCAAGATTATCTAATGACAGAATATATATTGATGAAATGAAAAAGCTAATTAAGTTTTTTCAATAAAATCAAAAGAGGACAATATAATAGGCTCTCCGTTAATTACTGCAACGTTATGCTCAAAGTGAGCAGAAGGCTTTTTATCTTTTGTTATTACTGTCCAACCATCAGACGCTTGAACAACTTCTTTTCTTCCCATATTAATCATTGGCTCTATCGCAACAACAAGCCCATTTTTTATTTTAGGCCCCGTATTTTTTTTACCAAAATTTGGCACATCTGGTTCTTCGTGTAGGTTTTTCCCTAATCCGTGCCCAACTAACTCTCTTACGACTCCATATCCATTTTTTTCTGTAAAATTTTGAATTTCATAACTAACATCTCCAATTCTATTTCCAACTCTTAGCTTATCTATCCCTCTATAGAGTGATTCTTTTGTTACATCTAAAAGCTTTTGAGCCTCTTTGCTGATCTCACCTACAGGAAAAGTATAAGCATGGTCACCGTAAAAATTATTTTTTAAAACTCCACAATCAACAGATATTATATCACCATCATTTAATGGTTTATTTCTAGGTATGCCATGTACGACTTCTTCATTAATTGATATGCATAAAGTATTTGGGAAACCATACATGCCAAGAAATCCAGGCGTAGCGTTGTTATCTCTTATAAATGTTTCTGCTATTTTATCTAAGTCAATCGGTAGCGCCCCAGGAAAAATATATTTTTTAATTTCACCCAAAGTTTTAGAAACTAATAGGGCACTTTCTTTTATAAGTTCTATTTCTTCTAAAGTCTTGTAAATTATCATTTACTTACCTAACATTTTTTTAGGATCAACCCATTTATCAAAATCCTTTTCAGAAACAAGATTAAGCTTTAGAGCAGCTTCTTTTAATGTGAGATTTTCTTTATGAGCTTTCTTAGCAATTTTGGCTGCATTATCATAACCTATATGTGGGTTAAGCGCAGTTACGAGCATCAATGATTTTTCAAGTTTTTCCTTGATTACTTTCTCGTTAGCCAGTATTCCAGCAACACAATTTTTATTAAAAGAAATTGATACATCTCCAAGAAGTCTTGCTGAATTTAACACATT
>JAYPDR010000044.1:0-1059 GCA_038125345.1 Marinoscillum sp.
GTGATGGACCTCATAAACAATTAATCATTAGAGGAGCTACTCTTATTAATGGAAATGGGGCGCCCCCTACTGGTCCAGTAGATATAGTTATTGAAAAAAATATAATTACTAGTATAAGAAATGTTGGGTATCCAGGACTTAAAATAAATGAAAATAGAAGACCAAAAGCTGATCCCGGAGGAATAGAAATAGATGCTCATGGTAAGTATGTTCTCCCAGGATTTATTGATATGCATGGCCATATTTCATCTCAGAGAGATGGAAAATCCGAATACGTTTACAAATTATGGTTAGCTCATGGAATAACAACAATTAGAGACCCATCTTGTGGACAAGGTCTTGACTGGGTCCTTCATCAAAAAGAAGAAAGTAAAAAAAATAATATTTCTGCTCCAAGAATATTAGCATATACTAGCTTTGGTCAAGGTGCATCTAATGGAATAAATTCTCCTCAAGAAGCAATTGATTGGGTTAGAAAAAATGCAGAGAGAGGAGCTGATGGAATTAAGTTTTTTGGAGCAAGACCAGATATATTTAAAGCTGCTCTACAAGAAAACAAAAGATTAGGTCTGAGATCCGCCTGTCATCATGCCCAAATGGATGTCGCTGAAATGAATGTACTTGAAACTGCTAGGAATGGATTAACAACAATGGAACATTGGTACGGTCTTCCAGAGGCTTTATTTGAAGATAAAACAGTTCAGAATTATCCATTAGAATATAATTATATGAATGAAGGAGATAGATTTGAAGAAGCTGGAAAGTTGTGGAAACAAGCTGCAAAGCCTTACTCAAAGAAATGGAATGAAGTTATGAATGAATTAATTTCTCTTGATTTCACCATAGACGTAACTTTTGTTCCTTACAGTGTATTTAGAGATGTACAAAGAGCTAGTAGTTTACCATGGCATAAAGACTATACCAGGCCTAAACTCTTGGAATTTTTTCTACCTGCAAGAGACTCCCATGCTGCAGCGTATTATGATTGGGGCACTGAACTAGAGACTTGAAGCCCGTGTGTATGACCAAGCTAATACCATTGTTACACTACTTAATATC
>JAYPDR010000044.1:1069-3760 GCA_038125345.1 Marinoscillum sp.
ATAATTATAAGCTTTGGATGACCTTTATTAATGAATATAAAAATAGAGGCGGAAGGGTTACTGCTGGTGCAGATTCAGGATATATGTACAATTTATATGGATTTGGATATATTCAAGAACTTGAATTATTAAGAGAAGCTGGATTTCATCCAATGGAAGTAATAAGAGCTGCCACACTTCATGCTGCAGAGGCAATTGGAATGGAAGACTTAATAGGTACTGTTGAGGTAGGAAAATTTGCAGATTTGATTATTATGGATCAAAATCCTTTGAAAAATTTAAAGTATCTATATGCAACTGGTGATATTAAGTTAGAAGGAAATGAAGTTATACGAGTAGGTGGTATTTCTAAAACTATTAAAGATGGAATAGTTTTCGATACTAAAGAGTTATTAGAAGATGTTAAAAAAATTGTAGACGAAGAAAAGAAATTAAACCCTGATTGGGAAAAACTATTAATTGAAAAGATAGATAGAAAATAATTTTTTATTTAAGTCCCAACTCTTTTAACTGATCACTATTTATATTAGAAGGAGAATCAATCATTACATCTCTTCCTGAAGTATTTTTTGGAAATGCAATAAATTCTCTAATTGATTCTTTTCCAGCAAATAATGCACATAACCTATCAAAACCAAAAGCTATTCCTCCATGTGGAGGAGTTCCATATTTAAATGCATCTAATAAAAACCCAAACTGATTATAAGCCTCTTCTCTAGAAAAACCTAAAATATTAAATACTTTCTCTTGTAAGGCTCTATCATGAATTCTTATTGATCCACCTCCTATTTCTACCCCATTAATAACTAAATCATAAGCATTAGCTTTTATACTACCAGGATCTTTATCAAGCTTTTCTATATCATCTTTGTTAGGAGATGTAAATGGGTGATGCATTGCATGGAATCTATTAGATTCTTTATCCCAATGCAAAAGAGGGAAATTAATTATCCATACAGGCTTAAATATTTTTGGATCTCTTAACTTTAATTTTTCAGCAATATGTATTCTTAATGATGACATAGCCGAATAGGTCTGATTTTTTTTTCCAGCAAGAATTAATATTAAATCTGAAGATTGACAATTATTTAATTCCGCTATTTCTTTTAAATCAACAGAAGAATAAAATTTATCAACTGATGATTTAAAGGAATTATCCTCATTACATTTAATAAAAACAAGTCCTTTAGAGCCAACTTGAGGAGACTTTACAAATTCTGTTAATTCATCAATTTCTTTTCTTGTAAAATAAGAGCATTTTTTAGCGTTAATTGATAATACAACCTCGGAATCATCAAATACTTTAAACCCTTTATTTTTAACTATAGAAGTGATATTATTAAATTGCATACCAAATCTTAAATCAGGTTTATCTGATCCATATTTCTCAATAGCTTCATCATATTCCATAATAGGAATATTAATTAGATCAATATCTAAAATTTTCTTAAACAAATAAATAATTAATTCTCCAAAATATTCTAAAATATCTTCCCTTGTAACAAATGACATTTCACAGTCTATTTGAGTAAACTCAGGTTGTCTATCAGCTCTTAAATCTTCATCTCGAAAACATTTGACAATTTGAAAATATTTATCAAAACCAGAAACCATAAGTAACTGTTTAAATGTTTGAGGAGATTGAGGAAGAGCATAAAATTGTCCTTGATTCATTCTTGAAGGAACAATAAAATCTCTAGCACCTTCTGGAGTAGATTTGATTAATATAGGTGTTTCAATTTCAATAAATTCTTTTGAGTTTAAATATGCTCTTGTCTCTTGAAGTAATTTATGTCTAAGTAATATATTTTTTTGAAGTGGTTGCCTTCTTAAATCTAAGTATCGAAATTTCATTCTTAGATCTTCCCCTCCATCAGTATCATCTTCAATTGTAAAAGGTGGCACATCTGAAACATTGAGATACTCAAGTTCATTTACCTTTACTTCAATTTCACCAGTTCTTAAGTTAGGGTTAACAGATAACCTCTTAGATACTTCTCCCTTAATTCTAATGACATATTCTCTTCCACAATTCTTGGCAAGTTCAAATGTTTCTTTTCCAGAAAACTCATCTTCAAATATTAATTGAGTTATACCATATCTATCTCTTAAATCAATCCATATGACCTTTCCTTTATCCCTTATTTTATGAACCCAACCTGTTAAAATAACTGATGATTTAACATCATTTTTAGATAATTCACCACAATTATGAGATCTAAGCATAGATATTTTATTTGAAACAAAATTAATAGAATTATAAAGAATGCATGAGTTTTTTTTATAATCTTACAAGTAATTATGAGTCTCATAAAAAAGAATTATGAATATTTTATGAAAGCTGCATTGAGGGAAGCAGAGCTTGCATACAAAGAGGAGGAGATTCCAGTTGGCACTGTAATAGTCCATAATAATAGAATAATAAGTAAAGGACATAATCAATCTCAAATTTTAAATGATTCTACTGCTCACGCTGAAATGATTGCCATAACTTCTGCTCAAAATAAATTAGGAAGTAAATATCTAAATCAATGTGAGCTATATACTACTCTTGAACCTTGCATGATGTGTTCTGGAGCAATTTTTTTATCTAAAATTAAAAAAGTTATTTATGGACTTGATGATAAAGAAAAAGGGCATCTTAGAAAATCAAAAGAAGAATCTAATAAGAATTTAATAATAGTCTCAAAT
>JAYPDR010000044.1:3770-6855 GCA_038125345.1 Marinoscillum sp.
GTCTCAAATATTTTAGAAAATGAATCAAAAAAATTATTAGAATCATTTTTCTATAAATTAAGAAGCTGATACTTATACTTTTACTGAAAATTTTTTAAATTAAGTAAATTGTTTGTAAAAATTTAAATAAAAAAAATCATGTCATATTCATTACCAGAGCTATCATATTCTTATAATGATTTAGAACCTCATATTGATTCCAAAACAATGGAAATACACCATAGCAGACATCATAATCTCTATATTACAAATGTCAATAATGCAATTAAAGACACAGAAATGGAAGGTATATCCATAGAAGAGTTATGCAAAAAGCATTCAGATATTATCGCTGTAAGGAATAATGGAGGAGGTCATTATAATCACTCATTATTTTGGAAAATTCTCTCACCTTCAGGAGGTGGAAACCCCCATGGTAATATTTCTAAAATGATAGATTCTTCATTTGGAAGCTATGAAAGTTTCAAAGAAAAATTTTCAAATGCAGCAATGACAAGATTTGGATCAGGATGGGCCTGGTTATGTCAATCTGGTGATAAATTAGAAATTTGTTCAACAGCAAATCAAGATAACCCTCTTATGCCTGGAATATGTAATGATGATAGTAACCCTCTATTAGGAATCGATGTTTGGGAGCATGCTTATTATTTAAATTATCAAAATAAAAGAGCTGATTACATTAATGCTTTTTTCAACTTAGTTAATTGGGATGAGGTAAATAATAGACTTCTTTAAATAATGCATGATAGAAGGTCTTTTATCAGTAAAACATCTAAATTAAGTTTAGGATCATATTTATTGTTTCATACACCTATTGAATTACTTTCACAAATAAGAGAGAAAAAATCACCTAATGACAAAATTCATTTCGGGATAATAGGATGTAGGGGTATGGGATGGAGTGACATGACATCAATATTAAAAAATAGTGAAACAGAGTGTATTGCTATTTGTGATATTGATCAAGAAATTTTAAATAAAAGATCAGAGGATCTAAAAAAAATTTCAGGAAAAAAACCTAAGATATATCAAGATTATAGAAAGTTACTTGATGATAAAGAAATTGATGCAGTAGTTATTGGAACCCCAGATCATTGGCATTGTCTTAACTTAGTAGACTCTCTAGATTCAAATAAACATGTTTATTGTGAAAAGCCTATTTCTAATTCAATTGAAGAAGCAAATGTTATGTTAAAAGCTAATGAAGAATCAAATAAATGTGTTCAGGTGGGTCAATGGCAAAGAAGTGGTGGGCAATACGTTGAAGCGATGAATTTTCTTTCATCAGGAAAACTTGGGAAGATTAGGTTAGTTAAAGTTTGGGCATATATGGGATGGTATGGATGGGTAGATAATATTTCTGATTCCGAAACTCCAAAAGGTGTAAACTACAATATGTGGTTAGGTCCAGCAGAAAAAAGAAAATTTAATCGAAATAGATTTCATGATAGTTTTAGATGGTACTGGGATTATGCTGGAGGTTTAATGACTGACTGGGGAGTACATGAAATTGATATAGCATTATGGGGAATGAATGCAAAATATCCTAATTCCGTTTCAGCTTCAGGTGGAAAACTAGCTTACCCTAGTCAGGATACTGAAACTCCAGATACTCTTCAAACCATCTATGAATTTAATGACTTTACTATGTTATGGGAGCATGCTAATGGAATTGATGGAGGAAATTATGGTCTAGATGAAGGAATTGCTTTTATTGGAAATAAAGGAACTTTAGTCGTCAATAGAACTGGGTGGAATGTAATTCCTGAAAAAGATCATAGAAATACTGGAAATTTATATATTGATGAAGTTCCAAGATTAACATTCAATTGGGATCAAATAAATAAAAAATATGGAAATGCATTAGATAATCACACTAAAAATTTTGTTGATTGTATTAAAAATAATAATCCATCTAAATTGAACTGTAATTTAAAAAGTGGAGCAATAGCATCAATAGTTGCTCATATGGGAAATCTAGCATATAGAAGTAAATCTAAGATTAAATGGGATAATAGTATTAGCAAGTTTGACAATGAACTAGCGAATAGATTAATCAAACCAGAATATCATAATGGTTGGAAATTTCCAGAATTATGATTTGTTATGAATGATTTTTTTCAACTCAATGTTTTCATCTCTTAGCCTTGCTGCCTCATAAAAATCTAATTCTTCAGCTGCTTTATTCATTTCTTTTATATTCTTTTGAATAAGTTTTTCAATTTCAGTTATATTCATATTTTTAATAACTGGATCAATTTCTAGCTTGTTAACAAATTTTTTTGAAGTCTCTTTTTCATAAGCTACAGATGTCTGAGCAAGAATATTTTCTTTAGATTTAGAAATTGTTCTTGGGATAATGTTATTTTCTAAATTATACTTTTCTTGAATATTTCTTCGCCTGTTTGTTTCTTCAATAGTAGTTTTCATAGAATTAGTGATTTTATCAGCATACATTAAAACCTTACCATTTGAATTTCTTGCAGCTCTTCCAACAGTTTGAATCAAAGATTTCTCATTTCTTAAAAAACCTTCTTTGTCTGCATCTAATATTATTACTAATGAAACCTCAGGTAAATCAAGACCTTCCCTTAATAAATTTACACCAACTAATACATCAAAATTTCCTAATCTTAATTCTCTAAGAATATTTACTCTTTCTAAAGAATCTATTTCAGAATGCATATATCTTGATTTAATTCCACTATTAATTAAATATTTTGTTAACTCCTCTGACATTCTCTTTGTCAAAGTGGTTATCAAAATTCTTTCATTCTCTTTAATTCTTAGATGAACCTCATTGATAATATCATCAATTTGATTCTCAGTTTTTCTAACTTCTATGATAGGATCAAGTAGCCCAGTAGGTCTAATGATTTGCTCAACTACTACTCCCTCAGATAAAGTCAGCTCATAATCTGAAGGTGTGGCTCCGACATACACTACCCTACTAATTAATGAATCAAATTCTTGGAAATTTAAGGGCCTATTATCTAAAGCCGATGGGAGTCTAAAGCCATAATCAACCAAATTCATTTTTCTGGATCTGTGGGGGCGCGGGGGGGGGGGGGGGGGGGGGGGGGGG
>JAYPDR010000044.1:6865-13095 GCA_038125345.1 Marinoscillum sp.
ACATGACTCTCATCAATAAACATTAAGTAATCATCTGGGAAATAATCTAATAAGCAAAATGGTCTTTTCCCCGGATCTCTTCTATCAAAGTATCTAGAATAATTTTCAACGCCTGAACAGTATCCAATCTCACTAATCATTTCCATGTCGAACTCAGTTCTTTCTCTTATTCTTTTTGCTTCACTAAATTTTCTTTCTCTCTCAAAAAATTTAATTTGATTATCCAGATCTATTTCTATTTCTTTTAATGCTAGATCTATTACATCTTTAGAAGTAACAAATAAATTAGCTGGATAAATTTTAATTTGTTCCTCCTCAGAAATTTTTTTATTAGTTGTTGGATCAATTTTTTGAATAGATTCTATTTCGTTATCCCAAAAAATTATTCTTACAATAAAATCAGCGTATGCTAAATATATATCAAGCGTATCTCCTTTCAACCTAAAAGAACCACTTTTAAAATCATCCTCATGAGATCTCTCATACAAAATATCGACCAGTGAAAAAAGAAATGATTTTAAATCAATTTTTTGACCATTTTTAATATCAATAACATTTTTACCAAAGTCTTCTGGATTTCCTATTCCATAAATACATGAAACAGAAGCAATAACTATTACATCATTTCTTCCAGATAGCAAAGAAGAAGTAGCGCTTAACCTAAGTTTTTCAATTTGCTCATTTATGGATAAATCCTTTTCTATATAAACATTGGTAGTTGGAATATATGCCTCAGGTTGATAATAATCATAGTATGAAATAAAATACTCAACTAAATTATTGGGGAAAAAAAATTTTAATTCACCATATAATTGAGCTGCAAGGGTTTTATTATGACAAATTATTATGGTTGGTTTATTTATTTTTTCAATAACGTTAGCCATTGTAAAAGTTTTACCAGAACCAGTTACACCAAGAAGAACTTGATGCTTTAAATTATTATTTAATCCATGAACAAGATCATTAATTGCTCTAGGCTGATCTCCCTTAGGAGTATATGGTGATATTAACTCGAATTTCAAAGTGTATATTTATTCATTCCAAATTTCCCACGAATATTCTGCCTGATTAACCAACATTTCATATCCATTTTTGATTTTTGCTCCCTTCTTTTTTGACATACTCAATAGCTTAGTTTCAGATGGATTATAAACTAAATCAAAAATATAATGGTTTTTAGATAATTTTTTAAAGTCTATATCTGGACATGAGTTAATATTTGGGTACATACCCAGAGGAGTTGTATTAATTATTAATTTTGATTCACTAAGAATAGTAGATTTTTTTAATTCATCATATGTAATCATATCCGAAGAACTTGATCTAGAAATAATATTAAAAGGAATTTTTAACTCATTTAATACGTAAATTACAGCTTTAGAGCTACCACCTGATCCAAAAATAACTGCTGAAAATTCTGAGTTTGGAATCCAATTAACTAAACTTTTTTTAAATCCTAGATAATCTGTATTGAAACCTTTTAATTTTTTATCTTGAAATTTAATTACATTAACTGAACCAATTTTAGCAGCAGATTCGTCAAGTTCATCAATAAAATTTAAAACTTTTTCTTTATAAGGTATAGTTATATTTAAGCCATTTAGCTCTTTATCATTAATTAATTTTTGTATAGATGAAATTTTTTCTATTTCATAATTTTCATATGAAACATCTTTAATCTTTTGATTTTTAAATTTTTTTTCAAAATATAATTTAGAAAAAGAATGTTCTAATGGGTAACCTATAAGTCCAAAATTCCTCATTTAGATTTAAAATATAATGAAAGAAAACCTGAGATAATAAAAATCATACCCGATAAAATTAACTCATAATTTTCTCCAAAAGGAAAAACTAGTTGCTGGTCAATTCTCCAAGGCCAAACTTTGGTTAAAGCACCTAACATCAAACCCGATAAAAATAAGACTGATATTTTATAGTAATTATTTAAAACCCAATAAATCAATCTTGAAAATGATAGAATTCCAAAAACTGCTCCAAGAGAAAAAATTGATAGGTTAGGTATATTAAAAGATGAGATTGAATCAAGCATAAACTGGTATTTATCTAAAATAACTAAGATATAACTTCCAGAAATACCAGGAAGTAACATTGCTGAAATAGCAAAAAAACCTGAAATAAAAATTGAAAATAAACTATCAGATAGGTGTAAAGAATTTAAAAATATTAATAAAAAACCTACTAAAAAGCCTATTATAATTGATAAAAAGTCATTGAAGGAAGTAGGTTTTAAATTTGAGATAATTCTAAGAGATGAAAAAAAAATCAAACCCAAAAAAAATGTAAAAATTAAAATTTCATAATTCTTTATCATATAAGAAATCAAAGAAGAAAAAAGAAAAATAGATGATAAGATACCTAACCCTAAAGGAAAAAGAAATTTGAAATTTAATTGCTTACTAATCTTAAAAAATTGAAAATTAAATAAGTAAAAAATTGTTTTCTTATTAATTGACTTAAGTGATTTTATAAATTTTTCATAAACTCCTAATAATAAAGCAATAGTTCCTCCTGAAATCCCTGGAACTAAATCAGAAATTCCCATAGCCATACCTTTTATAAAAAGAATAAAGCTATCCTTAAAAATCATATTGACAGATACTGATTAAATGTATCACCACGTAATCCCACTCTTATTGTTTCTAAAGAAATTACTTCATCTGGAGAAATATTACCAAGATTTACATTCTGGCCTAAAAGATTTACAAACCATACCTGCTGTGCCTTCTGTGGGGCTTCCCATAAAATTTTCTCATTAGGAATCTCAGTTAATATTTCTTCTACAAGCCCTTGCCTAACTTCTCCTGAAGATCTAAAAAGTCCAACACTTCCTGACTCTCTCGCCTCTCCAATTACTTTCCATGAACCTGCATTAAGCTCTGCTCTCATTTGCCTAATCCACTTATATGGTGGAATTATTTTTTTTTCATCTTTAGATCCAACTTCAGAAAAAACTGTTACATGTTTTGCTAATCTCTCAATATATTCACATTTTTTTTTATGAGGTATAGAAATTGATCCATCAGAAACTTCAGCATAATTAAGATCGAATTTTTTTATTATATCGATATAATAATCAAACTGATCTCTTATAGCAAAAGCCTCAAAAAGTGTACCTCCAAAGTAAACATTAATATTAGCATCTTTGAATAATTTTATTTTTTCTTTTAAGTGTTCTGAAAAATTAGCTGTAGTCCATCCAAATTTTACAAAATCAACGTACTTAGAAGAAGTCTCAATTAAATTTTTACATTCCTGAATACTTGAACCTTTATCTATTACCATAGTGACTCCAGTAACTCTTGGTTTTACAGTTCTCTCAGGAATATTTTTTAAATTAAAATTCATAAAAGATTATTTTTTCTATACTGATTTATTACCCTAATAAGAGCAGATTGTGTCTCAAAATTAGGAACAAATTCAAAAAGAGCCTTATGATTATTAAAATTTAATGATAAAGCTGTCTCTAATATGTTAATAGATTCTTTATACTTTCCGGTATCCATAAGATATATAACCAACCTGTAATATAAAAGAGATTCATCAGGTGAATTTTCAATTGCATCATCAATAATTTCAATTGCTTTTTCTGTTTCACCACTCTCATAATAAATTAATGAAAATTCCAATGATAAGTTAAAATCAGATGGATCTAACTCTAATGCTTTTTTATAAAGATCAATACTAGATACCATGTTACCAACCTTAAATTCAACATATGCTAAGGATTTAATATATTCAATGTTATCATTATCAAGTTTATATGCTTTTTTGAAATAATGAATAGATTCAAACCACTTATCAATAGAAACTAAAGATTTACCCAACCAAAAATATGCTTCTTTAAAAAACTGATCAATTTTAATTGACTTATGAAAATACTGTATAGATGTAGTATAATCTTCAAGAAGGTGATATGATTTGCCTAATGCAAAATAAATATCTGGTGATGGGCCATCTAGTTCAAGAGATTTATAAAAATTATCCTTTGCTAAATCAAATTTTTCAATTTTTAAATATGCCTCACCAATATTTATATATGCGCTAGAATACTCATCATCAATAGCAAGAGCAAAACCAAATGCCTCAATAGATTTATTATAATTTTTTAGTTTATAATAAATATTTCCAAGGTTAAACCATGCGTACTCTGAGTAAGGATCTTCATTAATAAATTTATTATAATATAAAATACTATTCTCTAACTCTCCAGTTAACTCTAAACAATATGCCAGATCATACAAAGCATTTTCATGCTTTATATTAATCTCTATTGCATTTTTAAAATATTTTGCAGCATTTTGATAATCTTTTTGAGCTTGATAAGCCAAACCAATTTGATAGTTTACTTCATCTTTGGTGTCAGAAAACTCTAAGGCTTTATTTAAGACTGAAATAGCCTCACTAAAATCAGATAATATTATTTTAACTTGACCTATCAAAATAAAAATATTTTCATCAGTTGGGTTCAATGAGTGAGCTTTTTCTAAGGATTGCAGAGCTTCTGAGAATTTTTGTAAAGCAATTAAAATATTTGCTTTCTGTATCAATAAATCTGAAGAAAATTGATGTTGTGAGAGTGCAAATTCAGCAACTTTAAGTCCTTGTTTAAATTTATGATTATCTGTGTACCACTTAATTATCTTTTCGTAAGATTCTGAGTCATAATATATATCAATATCATTCTTCATTTTCATTTCAAATTCCATTACTAATTTGAATGACTCATCTTTTTTTTTCTTAAAACCTTCTGCCATTTAATCTAGTTGAATGAAACTTAAAGCTAACAATTATATTGCTTATTAATAAATGAAATTTATTTTTGTTCAGAGGCCCTGTAGTTCAATGGATAGAATAGAAGTTTCCTAAACTTTAGATACAAGTTCGATTCTTGTCAGGGCTACTATGATGAAAATTTTTTACTTTATTACTTTTATAAGTCTTTTGTCTTTTGATGGAATTCATAGAGCAAAAAATAAATATAAAAATGGAAGATATTCAGAAGCTGTTAAAGAATTTTTAAAAGTAAAAAAAAATAAAAGTTTTGATTATTATTTTTATTTAGGGCACTCTTATTCTTTTCTTAATAAAAATGAATTATCGATAAAATACTATGATTCTGCAATATCAAAAAACTCTAAAAAAGATATTGTTTTTTTTGAGAGAGGATTTTCAAATTTTATTTTAGGAAATAGTAAAGAAGCATTATCTGATCTAAACCAAGCAATTTTAATCAACTCAAAAAATGCAAAATATTATATTAATCGAGGAAGTGTTAAACATGATTTAGGTTTAGTAGAATCTGCTTGTAGTGACTGGAATATAGCTATCAAGTTAGATGATTCTATTATTTCATATAGAATGATTGAGATGAATTGTAATTAATCCTTTCTCTTAAAATCACCATTTTTAATAGCCTTTATAAATTTTATCCAAGCAAAGGGATTCAAAAGAGGGTTAGATGGTAACTGATATTTAGTTGAAGTTGCCATCATTTGCTGATCCATAAAATATTTATAATTCATGCCAGCACTCATAGGCTCATTTGTATACATTCTCCTTAACAGATCTTTATCTAAAGACTTATCTAAATTATCTAAGTCATCTCTATTTGGTAGCTCTATAGCTAATACAGCTTTCTTAAAAAGCTCTTCTGTTGGATAAGGAAAAAATTCAAGTTCAGGAAGAATGGTAGTATCAGGTTTAAGTTCTACAAAAAGAGTGACAGACTCACCCTTATCTCCAGGCATTATAAAACTTTGCTTTTGATAACCAACTGCACTGACTATAATACTGTCATTTTCTAGTACAGGCATAGCAAAATAACCATAGGGGTTCGATGTTGTTCCTCTACCAGCTTTAGGAACATAAATATGAACTCCTCCAACACCTGAAATACTATCTTGACCAACTATAACACCTGACAACTGTATAACTCTCTGCTGTCCTTGCGAGAATAAACTACTTTCATTAAGTAATAAAGTAAAAAATAAAAGAAAGAATATTGAGCTTTTCTTTAGTATCATTTCAAAATGTTACTTTTATTTAAATAACATGCTAAATTACCTAATAAATTGTTTTTTTTAGTTAATATAAAATTGTAATAACAATATTTAACATAGATGAAATTAAAAAAATTTAATATTGATTACGGAAAAACTATTTTTAAATCATTTTCTGATGCATCTAGAATTAGAATTTTAAATATTTTA
>JAYPDR010000045.1:0-12666 GCA_038125345.1 Marinoscillum sp.
TTTTATTCTGCATTTATGGTTTCATCCTATGTAGAAATTAATTCCAAATCTTATAATAATAAAAACACGGCTGCTTACTGGAGATGTGATGGAAATACTGAATTTGAAATTAAAAAATCAGACAAAGAAGAGAGGGGAACTGAGATAACGCTTCATATTAATGATGAATCGAAAGAGTTTTTAGAAGAATCCAAAATCAATGAAATTCTTAATAAATATTGTAAATTTTTACCAGTTGAAATAAAATTTGGGAAGAAAGATGAGTCTATTGAAGATGGCAAGGATAAAGATGGAAATATAAAATATAAAACTATAAAAGTTGATAATATAATTAATAATCCAAATCCATTATGGAACAAAAGTCCTAAAGATTTAAAAGATGAAGATTATAAAAATTTTTATAAAGAACTTTATCCTTTTTCAGATGAACCACTTTTTTGGATACACTTAAATGTAGATTATCCCTTTAATTTAACTGGTATCCTATATTTTCCAAAAATTAAGAATGATTTTGAGATACAAAAAAATAAAATTCAGCTTTATTCTAGACAAGTATTTATTACAGATGAAGTAAAGGATGTTGTTCCAGAATTTTTGATGTTATTGCATGGAATTATTGACTCACCCGATATTCCTCTAAATGTCTCTCGAAGCTATCTTCAAGCAGATGGTAACGTAAAAAAAATCAATACATATATTACTAAAAAAGTAGCAGACAAATTAAATGAGTTATTTAAAGAGAACAGAGATGAGTTTGAAAAAAAATGGAAAGACATTAACTTATTTGTAAAGTATGGAATGATTTCCGAAGAAAAATTTTATGAAAAAGTTGAGACTCTTTCACTTCTTGAAAGTGTAGATGGAAAAATGAGAACTATTGATGAATACAAAAAATTTATAGATAAAACTCAAAAGGATAAAGATAAAAATCATGTAATACTCTACACATCCGATATCTCAAAGCAAGATGCTTTTATTCAAGATGCCAAGAAAAGAAATTATGATGTTGTAATATTTGATAATGTCATTGACAGTCATTTTATTAACCATTTAGAACAAAAATTAGAAAAAGTTCAAATCAAAAGAGTTGATGCGGATATTTTTGATAAGTTAATTGATAATGGAGAAAAAAAGGAAACCATTCTATCTGAGAAAAAACAAAAAGAGTTAAAAGAAGTTTTTGAAAAAATAATTCAAAACAAATCCACTATGATTAATATAGATTCTTTAAGTCCTGATGATAACCCAGTAACAATAACTCTCCCTGAGTTTTTTAGAAGAATGCAAGATATGGCAAAAACAGGTGGAGGTAATCCTTTTATGATGGGGGGACCTGGAGAAATAATTTCAGTAAGTATAAATGGTAATCATAAAGCCGTTGAAAGAATATTACAATCTAAAACTTCAAAAACGAAAGAAAAGATTGCATCTCAATTATATGATTTAGCACTCCTATCTCAGAATATGTTGACAGGATCAGATCTAACTAATTTTGTTAGAAGAAGTTTAGACATCTTATCTAAATAATTTTTTTATTATTTCCTCGTTTAACTAGATATGAGAAAAATCTTCTTTATTACTCTCTTTATACTTTTATTCTTAGATGAAAAATGTTTTTCACAAGATATATTCAGATTAAATGTAGATACAATTTCTTCAAGAAATATATTATTTCAAGAAGCAGAAGATACGCTAATGATTACTGAGAAAAAGAAAAAGAAAAAAAATATATATTTTGGAATTAAGACTAAAAAAGGATTTATTAGAACTACTAGCGGAAGTAATTTAATTTATGAAAATTTTAACTTTATAAAAGAACCTGAAATAGTAAATGTTTATGCTCAGGAATTATTTTTCTATGATAAGAAGAAAAAAAAGGTAGTAAAATCAAAAAAAATTTTAGAAGAAGCTTTAATGATGCATGGTCCATATCTTAAAAGAATTGGTGAACAAATAATTGAGGAAGGATTTTTTTATTATGGATTGAAACATGGGAGGTGGGTTAGGTTCAATCGATCAGATATTCTCCAGGACAAAGAATTTTTTTCTCTCGGTTGGTATGATGAGTCTATTCGAACTTATTGGGACCTTGAAAAGAAAAAAATGAAAGAAATAATACCAATAAAATTTGGTGAAAAAAATGGAACATATTTTGCTTTTTTTGAAAATGGGGATGTTGCTGCCAAGGGTTATTTTTTAAATGATAAACCAATAGATCTGTGGACAGAGTATTATATATCTGGAAAGAAAAAAAGAGAAATTGAATTTAAAGAAACAGATATTAATTTAAATCAATCTTTCATTGTGAGAGAATGGAATATAAATGGTAAATTGATCTACGATAGAAATTTGTATCTAAATAAATAGTTATCAAAATTCTAAAAATTGATTAGTATAATTATTAATCATACTAAGTGGATTAAGCTTGGGCATATTGACTATAAAAAGGCCTGGGATATTCAAGAGAACTTTTTCAATGAAACTATTAAAATAAAAATTAATAACAGGAAAAATAATACTTTATCCAAAACAAAAAATTATATATTATCCTGCTCTCACCCTCATGTTTATACACTTGGTAGAAGTGGAAATGAAAAAAATTTATTAATAGATAAAAGGATAATTAAAAAAGAAAATTTAGATTTTTATAAAATTAATAGAGGTGGAGATATTACCTATCATGGACCAGGACAACTTGTTGTTTATCCAATAATTGATTTAGAAAATTTCTTTACTGATATACATAAGTATTTGAGATATTTAGAAGAAGCAGTAATATTAACTCTAAAAGAATATGAATTATCTGCTGGAAGGGTCAAAGGATTAACAGGTGTTTGGATAAATTTTGAATCAAGTTCACCAAAAAAAATATGTGCAATGGGTGTTAAAACAAGCAGATGGGTTACTATGCATGGATTGGCGTTAAATGTAAATACTGAATTAAAGTATTTTAATAATATTATCCCTTGTGGAATTGAGGGGAAAGATGTCACATCAATTCATAAAGAAATTCATAAAGAAATCAACATAAATGAATTAGAAACGAAGCTAATAAATAATTTAGCTAAAGTTTTCAATTTCAAAATTTTATATGAAGAATTATAAAGGAAAAAATTCAAATAGATATACTGTAAACGGAATAGTTGATCACGTTAATAAAAAGTATTCTTTTATCAGAATCGACGAAAACTCTAATGATATAAAGGTAAGGAGTAGGTTTATGAAAGGGGCCATTCATGGTGATAAAGTTGAGATTAAAATCTTACAAAATTTTAAAAGAAATCTTGAAGGTGAAATAATAAAAATTATAGAAAGAAAAACAAATGAGTTCATAGGTAAAATAGAAGATAGCAAAGGGTTCGCTTTTTTTATACCAAATAATAAAAAAATATATGTGGACTTCTTTATTAGAAAAAAGAAAAAAAACAGTCTCTCAAAAAATAAAAAATATTTAGTTAGAGTAATTGACTGGGGATCAAAAAACAAAAAACCTGAAGCTGAAATTATTAAATGTTTAGGTCAAATTGGAGAGAATGAAACTGAAATATCCTCTATTATTTTTGACTATGAACTTCCTCTGACCTTTCCAGAAAATGTAATTAACGAGACAAATGCAATCAATGAAAAAATTTCTGAAAAAGAAATATCTAAGAGAAAAGACTTAAGAAAAATTGATTCATTTACAATTGATCCAGAAGACGCAAAGGACTTTGATGATGCACTTTCTATTGAAAAAATAAATGATTTTTTCAATGTTGGAATCCATATAGCTGATGTCACTCATTTTTTTAATAATAAAACATTAATTAATAAAGAAGCTGAAAAAAGAGCCACATCCGTATATTTAGTAGATAGGACAATTCCTATGTTACCAGAAAAATTATCTAACAATTTATGTTCATTAAAGCCAGAAGTAGATAGATTAACTTACTCAGTAATAATAAAATTCGATAAAAATTTTAGTATAGCTGATTACTGGATCGGAAAAACAATAATTAATTCCAAAAAAAGATTTACCTACGAAGAAGCTCAATTATCAATTAATAATAAAGAAGGAAAATTCCATAAAGAACTTAATTATCTAAATACAATAGCTAAGAACTTGAGAGAAAAAAGATTTATATCAGGTTCTTTTAATTTCGAAAGTAATGAAATCAAATTCAAGTTAGATGATAAGAAAAGACCAATAAAAATATTTAGAAAGGAAAGAAAAGACACCCATAAGATGGTGGAAGAATTTATGCTTCTTGCTAATAAATTGGTAGCTGAAAAAATTATTAACCATGAAAAAAAGAATAGTAAACCTTACCCTTTTGTATATAGAATTCATGAGGAACCTGATCAAGAAAAAATTAATGAATTACAAAATTTTATTAGACAATTTGGTTATTCTATTAATACAAGTGAGGGAAATCTTGCTCATTCCTTAAATAAACTAATTAAAAAAATTAAAGATAAACCAGAGGAAAGGTCAATAGAAAAATTTGCTATAAGGTCAATGGCAAAAGCCATTTATTCTACAAAAAAAGAAAAGCATTTTGGACTTTCATTTAAACATTATACTCACTTTACATCTCCCATTAGAAGATTTCCAGATATTATGGTTCACCGACTCTTAAGTGATTATCTTAATGAGAGCAAACCGAAAGAAAAAATATATCTAGATATTATGTGCAAGCATAGTTCTTCTATGGAAATAAATGCTTCTAAAGCAGAAAGAGAATCTATTAAATTTAAACAGGCTGAGTTTATGTCAAAATATATTAATGAAAAATTTCAAGCAGTTATTTCAGGGGTTACAGAGTGGGGAATATATGCAGAAATTATAGACACTCTATGTGAGGGGCTTATAAAAATATCTAGCTTAAAAGATGATGATTATTATTTTGACGCTGAAAAAATGAGAATAATAGGCAGAAACAGGAAAAAAATTTATAGGTTAGGACAAGAAATAAGGATCAAAGTTATTGATACAGATATTGAAAAGAGAACTATTGATATGGTACTGTCATGAACAATATGAATTATACTGAAATAATAAACTCAAGGATTAAGGAAATAAATATTGTGGGGGAACCAAAAGAATTATATGAACCTATAAGTTATATTTTAAATTTAAAGAGTAAGCGAATAAGGCCAATTCTATCAATTTTATCTTTTTCATTATTTGATAATAATATCAAAAAAATAATTGACCCATCTATAGCAATAGAATTCTTCCATAATTTTACTTTAATTCATGATGATATTATGGATAATGCAGAAATAAGAAGGGGCTATAAAACAATTCATAAAAAATGGAATAAAAATATTGGAATACTTTCTGGTGATTTACTTATGATATTTGCCTATAAAATGCTTGAAGATATAAAAGAGAAAAATTTCAAATCAACAATAAGCAGATTTAATCAGATAGCAATTCAGGTTTGTGAAGGTCAGCAGCTAGATATGAATTATGAATCTAGTAAAATAATATCGGAACAAGAATATCTAAACATGATTAAATTGAAAACTGCAGTTCTGATAGGATTTAGTCTTGAATTAGGGGGTATAATAGCTGGGCAAGACAAAAAAACATCAGGTTTACTTTATGAAATTGGTGAACACCTAGGAATTTCATTTCAACTTATGGATGATTACTTAGATGTTTTTGGGGGAGCTGAATTTGGGAAAAAAATTGGCGGAGATATATCATCAAACAAAAAAACTTATTTGATAATAAAACTGTTAGAAAAAGCAGATTCAACTGATAAAAAACTTATTTTAGAATTGATAAAAAATAATTCTGATGATAATAAAAAAATAAAAATAATTTCAGAGCTGATGAAAAAATATTCAATAGATAAGATTGCTATAAATAAAATAGAATTCTTTTTCGATAGAGGTTTTAAGTTATTGGAGTCTCTTCCCTCCAAAAAAGAGAAGATAAATGAAATAAAAGAATACTTTAAAAACTTAAAAAAAAGAAAGGTTTAGTTGGCGTCAACAACTGAAACAAAAGATCTATTGTTTCTTCCCTTTTTAAACTCTACTACGCCATCCTTAAGTGCAAAAAGTGTATGATCCCTACCAATTCCAACATTGATACCCGCATGGTGTTTTGTACCTCTTTGCCTAACAATAATATTTCCAGCAATAATTTTTTGACCACCAAAAATCTTTACACCTAGCCTTTTACTATGTGATTCTCTACCGTTTTTAGAGCTACCTGCTCCTTTTTTATGTGCCATAACTTATTTTATTTCTTTAATTAAAATTTTTGTCATTTGCTGTCTATGTCCATTCTTAACCTTATATCCTTTTCTTCTTTTCTTTTTAAAAACTATTACTTTATCATCTTTTAATTGACTTAAGATCTCACCAGTAACTTTAGATCCTTTAATAGTAGGTGTTCCTATTTTAACTTTTCCTTGATCACTAATAAAAAGTACATTTTCAAATTCAACTTTTTTACCTGATTTTGATTCAATTTTATCGGTATAGATAAATTTATCTTTCTCTACTTTAAATTGTTTTCCTGAAATTTCAACTATTGCGTACATCTTATTTTTTTTAAAAAATCGTGTGCAAATTTATGATTTAATTTTTCAATTTCAAATTCTTATAAAATATTGTTTTTTTGATTAAAAAAAAGGCACTCAATTTATAATGAGTGCCTTTTTCTTAAAAATTTGTTTAACTAAAATATATACCTTAATCCAACTTGCATTTGCCATCTTGAATATAGGCTACTATCAAAACCAAATGTTTCTTTTAGATTTGAATCAAAAGAATATGTAGGCGAACCATTATTAACTGATACACCTATTGGCTGTATAGCAATAGGAGTCTGATATACACCCCAAGATGAATTAATCATATTTGAGAAATTCAAAATATCAATACTGAATTGAATTGTATTTTTCTCTCCTTTGCTAGTTTCTATATTATAATCTTGCAAAATTCTTAAATCCCATTTCCCTCTAAGTGGTGTCAAGGCTCCATATCTTTCAGCATATTCACCCCTTCTTCCACTAAGATAATTATCCTGAGCAATATATGCATCAAGAGCATTTCCCATTCCTGATGAAACAAAAGACATCTGATTAATTTCAGATGTTGTAGGTATGTATATCAAATCATTTAAACCAGAACCATCACCATTTAAATCTCCACCATAAGTATAAGAAAATCTTCCTCCTTTAGTATATTCAATAAAAGAAGAAAAAGTAGTCCCCCATTTATCATTATTTCCATAATTCCAACTTTGACTTACTACAGCTATAACTCTGTGCTTATCTCCATATTTTGAATGTGACAATACATCAGCATTAGCATCTCCCATCACTGGGTTAAAAACAAATGCGTCACCTGTTATCTCAGCTTCAATTGAATTTACATCTTTTGAATCAAGATAACTATATCCAATACTTGTGTATAAACCGTTATCAAACGTCTTTTGGGCTCTTAGCGCAAGGTTCCATGCTCTACCTTTATTTGAATTAGAGAACACAAAAGCATTTCCTTGAGCACCAAAACCTAAGCCATCTCCATTAACCAAGACATGATCATTAGAAGTATAAATTGGTCTATTATCAACTCCTGATAACTTTCCAGAAGGAGTTTTAAGTCCCCAATTCTGAACATGAGCTCCGTTAGTATCCTTGGAGTACGATAAATCAGCGGTTAATATCAGTCCATTTTCAAGCTTTTTATCAACACCTATATTAGTTCGCCAAACTTGAGGGAACTGATAATCAGGATCAACCATTTGATGGAACCACCAATTAGGATTACCAATTTGATTTCCTAACCATACAAACGGAAACCTACCAGAAAATAATCCAGATCCTCCTCTGAACTGCAAGGAGTTTTCTCCACCTGCATTATAATTAAATCCTAATCGAGGAGAAAGAACCCACTTATTAGAAGGCATTTTAGTATTATCTAGAAGTTGTACCTCTCCAGTATTTGGATTTATATATGGAGTGTTTGGCGCATAGTCACCTGACACATCGATAACGTCTTGAGCTTTTACGTCTGAATCAAAGTAAAGCGGTTTATCCATTCTAATCCCATATGTCAACTTGAAATCATCACTAACATTATACTCATCTTGCGCATATATTGCAAATTGACCAACATTTGTTTCAGCAAGTGACCATTTATCATTATTAAATACAGTATTAGCATTTGCTAAAGCTGCAGATAGTAATCCATTATTTCCTGCAGCTACAAAATCATTGACTGAAGGAAAAGCACCAAAGGCCCCAACGTATCCATTCTCATTTGCAAAACCATAAACTCCAAGATTAAAAGAATTGTCAAATTCAAATTTTTCAAAAGAAAAACCAAATGTATAGGTATGTCTTGATTTAGAATATGTCAAATTATTTGAGAACTGAAATACTTTTTGATCCAATCTATTATTAATTGAGAATGGCTCATGTCCAACAATAATATAATTTGATCCAGCTCCATCTTGGATGGTTATTGCAGGAGCAGGAGAAGACATTGGATTTCTAAAATCATCAAAATGTGAATATCCTGCCTGAAATTTGTTAGTGACAGCATCAGAGAAATATGAATTTAACTCAAGCTGAAATGAATTTAATATATTGTTAATTTGATAACCAGAATTTTCGAATTGTAAAATAGATGCATTCGGACCTCTAAAACCTAACGCAGTAGGATGAGCAGGTTTCTCTTTAGAAGCATCGAGCCAGTTATAAATTAAAGCTAACTGATTGTTTTCATTAATATTCCAATCTAATTTAAAAATTGCTTTCGAAGACTCAGTCAAATGTGTAAATCCTTCGTATGAACCAGGATCATATCCTAACCCTAATAAAGTGTTTTTTACTAATAAAAGATCACTTTCTGACACTCTTGATTCATTTATACCATTAGTTCCTCTATTTGGTAACCAAGACTGACCTAAGTCATCTCTTGTATCATATTCATAATTAGCAAATAAGAATAATTTATTTTTTTTGATAGGTAGGCCAATGCTTACGCCGGTCTGAAACTGTGAAAGATTAGGCACAAAAACATTTTCCCCATTTACTTTGGATCCAGTTAAATTTTGATTTCTATTAAAAGTATAAATCGTACCTTTTACTTCATTTGATCCGCTTTTGGTAACAGCATTAACATTTGCACCCGTGAACCCTGACTGAGTAACATCATATGGTGCAGTTGAAACCTGAATTTGATCAATTGCATCTAAAGAAACTGGCTGCGCATCAGTTTGACCTCCAGGCGTTGCTGCGTCTAATCCAAAAGGATTATTAAATATAGCTCCATCTAATGAGAAATTATTATATTGATCATTTCTCCCAGCAAAGGAACCATTGCTTGCTGTTGGATCTAGCCTTGTGTAGTCAAATGCAGATCTTGAAATAGAAGGAAGATTCCTAAGCTCATTTCTTCCAACATTTGTCTCTGATCCTGTTCGACCTTTACTGAACACTCCTCTTGTAGAACTTACTTCTACTACAACCGCTTCTAACTGTTGAGAGTCTGGATTCATGTCAATTGAAATGTTTTCTGATTTTCCCAAATCCAAATAAACTTCAGTAAATACTTGTTCTTGATAACCTACAAAACTGACAGTTATAGTGTACGGCCCACCTACACGCATGTTCAGCAAATTAAATCTTCCATCAAGATTAGTAGCAGCTCCATAAGTTGTTCCTGTAGGGATATGGGTTGCTACAACATTAGCTCCAGGAAGAGCTTCTTTATTTTCATCTGAAATCAATCCTCTAATACTTGATGTCGTTACTTGAGAGAAAGAAGCTGTGATAGAAAAAAAGAATAAAAATATTGTAATAAGTTTTTTCATAAAGAATGTTGGTTTATAATTAATTATTAATGAATTAAATATAGTTTTTTTTTAGAATTTAAATTTTAATCCTTTGATAATTTTATAAAAAGAAAAAAAAAAGAAAAAAGGGTTTAAATATCTTTTGATATTTCGAACTCTTTTTATAATATTTGTAATGCCTAGAATTAAAAATAAAATTTGCTGTTTTTTTTTGATTCATAGCTTCCAAACACAAATTTATAAACCACTTATTGACTAAAATTTTTTAGTCATTATGTTAAGCAAAACCTAATATAATGGCTGGAATCTTTTTTGTCTTTTTTTAAGAATAATGCTTTAAAAATGCAAAATAAAGAACAACTACCCGAACCAATACTACAAGAAAATGCGGACAGATTTGTTTTATTTCCAATTGAGCATGATGACATATGGCAATTTTATAAAAAAGCAGAAGCAAGTTTTTGGACTGCAGAAGAAATTGATCTTAGCCAGGACCTTAAGGATTGGACTAACTTAAATGATGGTGAAAGACATTTTATTAAACACGTACTAGCATTCTTTGCCGCGAGCGACGGGATAGTAAATGAAAATCTTGCTGAACATTTTGTTGCAGAAGTACAATATACTGAAGCTAAGTTTTTCTATGGATTCCAAATTGCAATAGAAAATATTCACTCCGAAACATATTCTCTACTCATTGATACTTATGTAGACGATTCAAAAGAAAAAGACTCTCTTCTTCATGCAATTGAGACGCTTGACTGTGTTAAGAAAAAAGCAGACTGGGCATTGAGATGGATTGACAACGGAAGTTTTGCAGAACGACTAATCGCATTTGCTGCAGTTGAAGGAATATTTTTTTCAGGAAGTTTTTGTTCAATATTTTGGCTCAAGAAAAGGGGACTTATGCCGGGGCTTACATTTTCAAATGAATTGATTTCAAGAGATGAAGGATTACACTGTGATTTTGCATGTCACATATACACTAAACATGTTGTAAACACTCTCCCTAAAGAGACAGTTACTGAGATTATTAGAGACGCAGTAAATTTAGAAAAAGAATTTGTCACTGATGCACTCCCTGTAAAGCTTATTGGAATGAATGCTGATCTTATGTGTCAGTATATCGAATTTGTAGCAGACAGATTACTAGTTGAATTAGGGTGTTCCAGAATTTATAATTCAGCTAATCCTTTTGATTTTATGGAAATGATTTCTCTTCAAGGAAAAACTAATTTCTTTGAGAAAAGAGTTGCAGAATATCAAAAAGCAGGGGTACTCAAAAAAGATGAAGATATTGATAAACCAAAATTTTCACTTGAAGAAGATTTTTAAATAGTTTGTTATGTTAGTTATTAAAAGAGACGGAAGAAAAGAGTCAGTTAAGTTTGATAAAATTACTGCCAGAATTGAAAAGCTCAGCTATGGCCTAAATACTGACTATGTTAAAACTATAGAAATTGCAAAAAAAGTTATTGATGGTCTATACGATGGCGTCTCAACACAGGAGCTAGATGAGCTAGCAGCTGAAACAGCAGCAACACTAACAACTAAGCATCCAGACTATGCAACATTAGCTGCAAGAATTGCTGTATCAAATCTTCATAAGACAACTAGTAAATCCTTCTCAAGTACTATGAAGAGACTATATACCTATGTTAACCCTAAAACAGGAGAAAACGCTTCTCTCTTATCCAAAGAAGTATATGGAGTCATAAATAAACATGCTGCACTTCTTGATTCATCAATAATTTATGACCGTGATTTTGGCTATGATTATTTTGGATTTAAAACATTAGAAAAATCTTATTTATTAAGAATTGATGGAAAAGTAATCGAAAGACCACAGCATATGCTTATGAGAGTTGCTGTTGGAATTCATATGGAAGATATTGACTCTGTACTTGAAACATATACCCTGCTCTCAGAAAAATGGTTCACCCACGCTACTCCAACATTATTTAATGCTGGAACTCCTAAACCCCAATTATCCTCTTGTTTTCTTCTTACTATGAAAGATGATAGTATAGATGGAATTTATGATACATTAAAACAATGTGCAAAAATATCTCAATCTGCTGGAGGAATAGGTCTAAGTATCCATAACATAAGAGGAACCGGATCATACATTAAAGGAACAAATGGAGTTTCTAATGGAATAATTCCTATGTTAAGAAATTTTGATATGACTGCTAGATATGTCGATCAAGGTGGAGGTAAAAGAAAAGGTAGTTTTGCAATTTATATTGAACCATGGCACTCGGATATTTTTGAATTTTTACAACTCAAAAAAAATCATGGAAAAGAAGAGTTAAGAGCTAGAGATTTGTTCTATGCAATGTGGATTCCTGATCTATTCATGAAGAGAGTAGAATCCAATAAAGAGTGGTCTTTATTCTCACCTGATGAGGCAAAGGATTTACATGAAACATATGGTGAAGAATTTGAAAAATTATATGAAAAATACGAAAAAGAAGGTAAAGCTAGAAAAACTGTCAAGGCTCAAGATTTATGGTTTGAAATATTAGAAGCTCAAATTGAAACTGGTAATCCGTATATTTTATATAAAGATGCCGCTAATAAAAAATCAAATCAAAAAAATCTAGGAACTATCAAATCATCAAATTTATGTACAGAGATTATTGAGTATACATCTCCTGACGAAGTTGCGGTTTGTAATTTAGCATCTATCGCTCTAAATAAATTTGTAAAAGATGATTTGACTTACGATCACCAAAAACTTTATGAAATTACTAAGGTGATTACAAAAAATTTAAATAAAGTTATAGATGTAAACTATTATCCTGTAGAAGAAGCAAGAAATTCAAACTTAAGACATAGACCAATTGGTATTGGAG
>JAYPDR010000046.1:0-12306 GCA_038125345.1 Marinoscillum sp.
AGACTTGTCTAGACAAACAGCATACTATGTACTTCTAGATAGTATAGCCTGTGGCATACTAGCCCTAAAAAACGAATCATGTAAAAACTTATTAGGTCCAGTCTTTGGCGGTTCTAATATCGATGACGGAGCAAGAGTTTTTGGAACAAACTATACGCTGGATCCAATTAGAGCGGCTTGGAATACAGGATGTATAATTAGGTGGTTAGATTTTAATGATACGTGGTTAGCACAGGAGTGGGGTCACCCCTCAGACAACCTAGGTGCAATTCTTCCGCTTACCGATTTTTTAAGTTTAAAGAGAGTCAGTAAAGGCCAGGACCCAATAAAAGTATCAGAGTTACTAGAACATACAATTAAAGCTCATGAGATACAGGGAGTCTTAGCTCTTGACAATAGCTTCAATAAGGTAGGACTTGACCACGTCTTACTTGTAAGGGTGGCGTCAAGCGCTCTATCCTCATATCTTCTCGGCGGCAACTATGATGATGTATGTAATACTGTATCCCACGCTTGGGTAGATGGAAGTAGCCTAAGAACATACAGACACGCTCCTAATACTGGAAGTAGAAAGTCATGGGCTGCGGGAGACGCAACATCGAGAGCAGTTCATCTCGCCTGGCTTACCACAAAAGGTGAAGGTGGATACAGAGGTGCTCTTTCAGCAAAGACGTGGGGATTTAGTGATGTAAGTTTTAAAAGTAAATCAATTAAAAGAAGTCAAGAGTACGGTACTTATGTGATGGAAAATATTTTATTTAAAATTTCTTTTCCAGCTGAATTTCATGCGCAGACTGCAGTTGAGGCTGGGATATCTCTACATGAAAAGTATTGGGACAAACTTGATAAAATATCAAGTATTGAAGTTGAGACTCAAGAGCCTGCAGTAAGAATTATATCTAAGACCGGACCACTACATAATTATGCTGACAGAGACCACTGCCTACAGTATATGATTGCCATAGCGTTGATATACGGAGAGGTTGAGGCTAAACATTACCAAGATGAAATTGCGAGTAATCCGATGATTGATTTATTGAGAGAAAAGATGATAATAAGTGAAAACCAAAAATTTTCTCGTGACTACCTGAACCCAAATAAAAGATCAATTGCCAACAGTATCACTTTAGTTTTTGATGATAGGTCTAAGTCAGAGAAAATCACCGTTGAGTATCCGGTAGGACATAGGAATAGGAGAGAAGAGGGGATCCCTCTTCTACTTGATAAATTTTAGAGTGCAATAAAAAATTATTACCCTAGTAATCAATCGGATGATATATTAAACTCTTTCTTAGATATGGAGAAATTAACAAATATGTCAGTAAATGAGATGATGGATAAATTAGTAATAAAATGAGAGTTGTTGTCCAGAGGGTAAGTCATTCAAACGTAAAGGTCTCAGGAGAGGTAATTGGTCAAATTAACAAAGGTCTCATGGTTCTTGTAAGTTTTGTTGATGAGGATAATGATACTGACCTTGACTGGATGGCAAAAAAAATTATCAATCTCAGAATATTTAATGATAATGAGGGTAAGATGAATAAAAGTGTTCAGGATATAGGTGGAGATATTCTTCTTATCAGTCAGTTTACTTTACACGGATCAACTAAGAAAGGGAATCGACCTTCTTTCATTAGGGCAGCGAAGCCAGATTTTGCAAATGTTATGTATGATAGATTTATTAAAGTATTAGAGCGGTCTCTGAGTAAGGAAATTCAGACTGGAGAGTTTGGTGAAAACATGAAAGTTAGTCTTGTCAACGACGGACCAACTACTATAATAATTGATTCAAAGGATAGGGAGTAAATGTTAATTTAACGGATCCTGTGAATATTTATCAAATATATTTTTATGAAGTTTATCAATAGATTTTTCAGGAAAAAATCTATATCTGAACTAGTGAAATTAATAGTTTGATTTTTTTCACTTTACTGTTTTTTTACAATCTTCTCCATTGTAAGACCCTGTACTAAAATTGTAAATAGAACAACAGCATAAGTTAGAATGAGTATCAAAGATTTAACATCTCCCATCTCATCAGGTAAGTTAAGAGCAAGAGCAATACTAAGTCCCCCTCTCAAACCACCCCAAGTAATAATTTTAGCAGTATTTTCTTCAAAAACCTTAAATCGAGATAGTATTACAATTGGAATTGATACTCCTAAATATCTAGAAATTACAACAATTAATATTATGATTATTGACAATGCAAGATAAATTAAATTGAAGCTATCAAAAATTAAAATAATTTCCAGTCCTATAAGTATAAATAGGATAGCATTAAGTGTTTCATCTAGAAGGTGCCAGAACTTATAAACATAATCTCCCATTGCAAGTTTTGAATCACCATTTCCATCTTTTTCTTTTATATGTTTATTAAGATATAATCCAAGCATAACAACTGCAAGAGGTGCAGATAGATGGTATTCACTTGCAACAACTGAAACAAATAAAACTAATGATAAGGTAATAAGAACTTCTAACTCAACATACTCATTTTCTATATACCTCACAAGTCTTAATCCTAAGTAACCAAAAATAGCACCAAGAGCTAATCCTCCAATAACCTCAGTAAAAAAAAGTGAGGTTACTGACTCTATTGATATAGATGCACCAGAAGACTTTATCCCTAATAATGTTAAAAACACTACAACCCCAATTCCATCATTAAATAATGATTCTCCAGCAATTCTTGTTTCAGTTTCAGGCGATAGATCTAATTTCTTAATTATTGAAAGAACTGCAATTGGATCTGTAGGAGCAATTAATGAACCAAATAGTAAACAGTCAACATAAGAAAGACCTAGACTCGAGAGCCCAAATACTGAATTGACTAAAAAGTATGTTAAACTTCCCACAACATAGGTAGAAAATAATACTCCAAAAGAGGCAAGTAATAATATTGTAAGTTTATCTTTCCTTAATATATGTACATTAATAGACATAGCACCAGCAAATAATAGAAATGGAAGCATTATGTTTATTAACATGAAATTGAAATCAAAACTCTCAGTTATTGTATATGCTAAATCATAAAAACTTGGAAAGAAAATGCCAAAAATCAAAATAACAAATGATAAGATTATTGCCAATACCATCAAGCCAATAGTCATGGGTAACTTAAGATATCTTAAGTTTATTATTGAAAAAAATGATGTTAAGATTAGTAAAAAAGTACTTAACTCTAGTACATCAAGTTTTCTGTTTTCAATAAGTGTAAATCCCTGACTAAGTTCTTCCACAAAAAAAATTATCTTTTTAAAGAATATGTTAAAATAACTATAAATTTAAATATGACAATTAAAGAGGCACAAAAACTTATTGACATCTGGATAAAAGAGAAAGGTGTCAGATATTTCAATGAATTAACAAATACCGCTATTCTGATGGAGGAGGTAGGAGAACTTGCTAGAGTAATTTCAAGGAAGTACGGTGAGCAGTCATTGAAAAAGGGTGAAGGGAATCTTGACTTAGAAGACGAAATTGCAGATGTCCTTTGGGTCTTAATATGTATTGCAAATCAGACAGGTATAGACCTAACTGATGCTCTAAAAAAAAATATGGAAAAGAAAGACAGAAGAGATTCTAAGAGACACTTAAATAATAAGAAACTACAATAATATAATCTTATCTCCATTTAGATAAGGCAATATTTTTTGTTTATCTCTCTCTGAGCAGAATTTAATATCTTCAATATTATTATAACCCGACAATCTTCTAGCATGTGAAGATTTTTTCATACAAGATAAGATATCATTTTTTGATTGTTCATATAATTTTTTTGCAATTATTACGGTATCGGACTCATAATCATAATTTTCTAATCCTGCAACTATTGCCCCTGCGCACATTGTGTCTTCTAGATTAACACTACCTTTCCATCCCGAGCATACTAGTAGCGTATCTCTACTATTATTATTTAGGTATTCAATAACTTTTGATAGGTTTAGAAATGAACTTATTAGAGTTATTTTAGACCCCTTAGTCTTCACAATTGCTATTGTACCATTACTGGTGGCAATTCCAACATCTCTGCCTTCAAATATTTTTCTTTCAATTTTAGAAGGAGAGTTACCAAAGTCAAATCCATCTACCCTTTTACCCATTCTCTCAGCCATGACAATATAACCATCATCTTTAAGTTTCATACATTCCTCAAGTGACTCTACTGGTATAACAGATTTAGCTCCAGAGAAAAGAATAGTGTTTATTGTACTTGTTGCTCTAAGCACATCAATTACTACTACATTTTTGTCTTGGTGCTTATAATTTTTTAGTTGTTGGTGAGTTAAACAAATATCTACTGAACTCATATGAATGGTCTTTTAACTATTTGTGCTTCTACTTTTTTTGATCTGACTTCAATAAATATTTTTTCTGAAATAGTATTTTCACCATAGCTAACATATCCCATTCCTATAGCCTTTTTTGAGTAAGGGGAGATTGAACCACTTGTAACTTCACCAACTAGTACCTTTTCTTTATTAAAAATCTTATATCCTTTTCTGGGGATACCTTTTTCAACTAATTCAAATCCAATAAGAACCTTAGATGGTTTATTGGTTCTGTCTCTATCTACAATTTTTTTTCCTATGAAGTCTATATCTTTTTTACATATCCATGCAAGTCCAGCCTCAATTGGATTTATGGAGTCATCAATGTCATTTCCATGTAGGCAGAACCCCATCTCTAACCTAAGTGTATCTCTTGCTCCAAGTCCAATAGGTTTGATTCCAAATTCATTACCTACTGAAATAATGCTATCCCAAAGAGATTCAGCAAATTCATTTTTTACGTATAGCTCGAAACCCCCAGCTCCTGTATATCCAGTTGCTGAAATAATAATGTTCCCAAACTTACTATTTTCCTTTTGTACAAATGTATAATATTTTATATCTGAGAGATCTTCTTCAAATAATTGGCTGCATACTTTCTCTGCAATTGGTCCTTGAACTGCATATAGAGAGTACTCATCTGAATAATTTTTTATTTCTACATCAAGATTATTATTCTCATTGAGCCAGTTGTAATCTTTCTCCATGTTCGATGCATTAACTACAAGCATATATATATTTTCTCCCATGTCATAGACTAGGAGGTCGTCAATTATTCCGCCAGAATGATTTAATATTGAAGAGTACTGAACTTTCCCTTTCGTTAATTTGCTAAGATCATTTGTGGTAACCATTTGTAAAAAATCTTTTGCCATTTCTCCCGAAACAAAAAATTCCCCCATATGAGATACATCAAAAATTCCTACTTTTTCCCTAACACAATTATGCTCATCCGCTATAGTAGAATACCACATAGGCATATTAAATCCAGCAAAAGGGACCATTTTTGCTTTATTTTCTAGATGAAATTTTTCGTTTTGTAAGGCTTTGATTTTCATTGATCAAAGATAAGTTTTATAGATTAATTTATAATAGTTTAAATGATTTCCTATGATAATCAGAGACACCATATTTCATAATTGATTCTCTGTGTTTTTTAGTTGGATATCCAAAATTTGATTCCCACGAATACTTATCGTATTTGAGAGATAAATTTTTCATCAGGTCATCTCTATAATTTTTTGCAAGAATTGATGCAGCGGCAATATTTTGAAATTTATTATCACCCTTTATAATACACTCATGAGGTATTGATTTATAATATTTAAATTTATTTCCATCTATTACTATAAATTCAGGTCTAATTTTTAATTTATCTAGTGCTTTGTGCATAGCTAAGATAGAGGCGTTTAGAATATTTATTTCATCTATCTTTTTATTACTCACTTCAGAAATGCTCCAACAAGTTGCTTTATCAATTATTTCTTGACCTACCTCTTTCCTTTTCTTACGACTTAATTTTTTTGAGTCAATAATTAACTTATTCTTGTAGTCTGGCGGGAGTATTACTGCAGCTGCTACAACTGGCCCGGCGATACATCCTCTTCCAACCTCATCGCATCCTGCTTCTACTAATTTATACTGATACTGGGCATTTAACATTTTTTAATAATATTAATTTATTCTTCATACAATATTTCTAGAACTATGTCGTCTAATAGATGTAACAAGTAAAATATTAAATTATTAATTATGAAAAAAATACTTCTAGTTATAGTGACACTTTTTATCTCAGATATAGCATATTCTCAAGTTCAAAGAGGTAATAACTTCCAGAGGAGGGGGATGATAGATAGGGATCAGATTAGTGAAAGGTTAGAGATGAGAAGGGAGTCAATGCAAAACGGAAAAAATGAAACTATCCGTTTACTTAATCTTTCAGAAGAACAAAGGAAATCATTCGAAGAAATTAATTCAAAACATTTATCCGCTGTAAAACCAATAAAGAAAGAAATGATGAAGAAAAAATTAGAGATTCAACTAGAGAAGATGGAAGATAAAAAAGATAAAATTGATATAAGTTCAGTAAATAAATTAATAGATGAGATTTCTGATCTAGAAGCAGAACTAAGAAAGTCTGAATTTAATAGAAACTTAGAAATTAGATCTCTACTTGATGAAGAGCAAGAAATGAGATTTGAGAGGTTGATGCAAAGTAAAAAGATGATGGAGAAAGCTAAAATGATGAGAAGAAATTCAAGAATATGATTCAAGAATAAGATTCATACTAAGTAAAGTTTAACAACAATTCATACCTAAATCAAAAGCCCGAGAGATCGGGCTTTTTTCTATATTTGCTGACAATGAATTTAGCTAGACACATTAAAGAAAATTTTAAGCTCTCATTACCAATTATGATAAGTCAACTTGGACATATTTCTGTTGGAGTGGTAGATAGTATTATGGTTGGAAATGTTTCAATAACCCAATTAGCAGCAGTCTCTTTAGCTACTTCAATTTTTGCATTTATTCTTCTTTTCTGTATTGGTTTGTCTTATGGGGTTACTCCTCTTATTTCATCAAATAAATCTGATAAAGATTATGTATCTAAAATTTTATATAATGGGTTATATATCAATGTAATTTTTACATTTCTACTTGTTATATTAACAATCTATTCAAAATATTTTCTTAAACACTTAGGTCAAGATCAAGAAGTTCTTTTTCATACCTATGGATATCTAGATATTATATCTATATCACTTATTCCTCTTATGCTATTCCAAACCTTAAAACAGTTTATTGAAGGTCTTGGGTTTACTAAGCCTGCTATGTATATTTCAATATTTTCAAATATTGTGAATATACTACTAAATGCAGTTCTAATTTTTGGATTATTAGGTTTTCCAAAATTAGAAATAATTGGAGCTGCATATTCTACTCTTATCAGTAGAATTTTAATGTTTATTATAATACTTATTTATTGTATTAAAAGTAAAAGATTTAAGGATTATTTATTAAGACTAAAAATTAAATTAGATAATAACTCTTTAAAATCTATTTTTGGAATTGGATTTAGCTCTGGTCTACAATATATTTTTGAAGTAGGAGCATTTAGTGTCTCTACAGTTATTATTGGAACAATTGGCGCAGTTCAATTAGCATCACATCAGATTGCTTTAAATTTAGCAAGCATATCATATATGATTGCTTCAGGCATAGGATCAGCATCTATGATATCTCTTGGATATTATTACGGTACTTCGGATAAACTTGAGATAAGAAAGTCAGGTTATTCTAATTTTATCCTAGTAATCATTCTCATGAGTTTTTCAGCTCTTATCTTTATATTATTTAGAGATTCTCTTCCAAAATTATATGTTGATAATAGTGAGGTTATCTCTCTTGCATCTTCTCTTTTGGTAGTGGCAGGATTCTTTCAATTATCCGATGGAACTCAAGCTGTTGGTTTAGGTGTATTGAGAGGCATTAGAGATACTAAAATTCCCACCTATGTGACATTTGTTTCTTTCTGGTTAATAGCAATCCCTTTATCTTATTTTCTAGGATTAGAATATGATTATGGGGTTTTTGGTGTATGGGTTGGCTTAAGTATAGGATTAACTATTGCCGCAATTTTTCATTTTCTTCGTTTTAACTATCTTACATCAACTAAAAAGGCATGAAAATATTCACTATTCTTTATTCATTTTATGGATTAATTGTTTTTTCTTCTCTTTTTATTTTTTTTTCAATACCACTTCTACTCGGGATATGGTTTAAAAGTTTAAAGAAAATGGCATACTGGTCTCATCATAAAATAGCTAGAATATTTTTCTCTCTAATCTTTATCCCATTGAAAATACGATATGAAGAGGGCGTAGATTTAAATAAACAATATATCATAATTGCGAATCATTTTTCTTATATTGATATTCCAGCTCTTGCAGCTTTAAATTTACCGTTCAAGTTCATTGGAAAAATGCAAGTAGTTAATATTCCTGTTCTTGGGTATATATTTAAAAACCTTCATATAATGGTTGACAGAGACAGTAAAGAAAGTAGAAAAAAAACATATATTGATTCATTTAGAGCTATTAATCAAGGTTATAGTATAGGTATATTTCCAGAGGGAGGAATTAAAACAGAAAAAGTTCCTAAAATGGCACCTTTTAAAAATGGTGCTTTTGCAATGGCACTCGAAAAAAAAATTCCTATTCTTCCAGTTTCATTACTAGGTGCTTATAAAATAATGAGAGGTTCATTTTATCTAAATTGGAGCCCATGTGAGATAGTTTGTCACAAGCCAATTCCTACCGATGGTTTTAGTACCAAAGATATTAATCAATTCAAAGAAAAGTGCTTCAATATATTACAGTCTCAGCTTGATAATTCATATAGCGAATAAGATATTATTTGATTATATAATTACTTTAAAAAAACTAACTTTATCTAGATGTCACTAATTAAATTGAAGTACGGAGAAGACACTATGACTTATAGTTTAGCTCTTGAAATTGCTCAAGGCAAGATCAAAGCTGTAATTTCTGATTCTCAGAAAAAAGCTATTTTTCAATCAAGAGAAAAAGTTGAGAAAGCTTTAAAAACTAATAAAAAAATATATGGTATTAATACAGGTTTTGGTGCTCTTTGTAATACTATAATTTCTAAAAATGAAGCTAGCCAGTTGCAAATTAATTTATTAAAAAGTCATGCTGTAGGTGTTGGAAAACATATTCCAAAAATTGTTGCGAAGTTGATGATGATCTTAAAAGTACATTCACTATGTAAGGGTTATTCTGGGATCAGACTTGAGTTAATTGAAAGAATATGCTGGATGATAGATCATGATATTATTCCAGTTGTCCCATCTAAAGGTTCGGTTGGGGCATCGGGAGATTTAGCTCCTCTTGCTCACCTTTTTTTACCTTTAATTGGTGAGGGTAAGGTTTTTTATAAAAATAAAAAGGTAAAAACTTCTGTGTTTTTTTCTAAAGAAAAAATTACTCAGCTAGAAATAAGAGAGAAAGAGGGGCTTGCATTATTAAATGGAACTCAATTTATTGCTGCATTTTCATGTTACGCATTATCAAGATTTAAAAATTGTTTAGAAAATGCGGATATTATAGCTTCTATATCTGTTGAGTCAACTTTAAGTTCAGTTGTTCCATTTAGTAAAGATTTATCTAAACTTAGGCCTTATCTTGGATCTGCTCTAGTTTCTAGAAAAGTAAGAAACTATTTGAAAAATTCTAAAGTATTAGAATATCATAAAGATTGTAATAAAGTCCAAGATCCTTATTCTATTAGGTGTATTCCACAAGTTCATGGTGCTAGTTGGGATTCTTTTTTTCATCTAGAGAAGATGGTAAATATTGAAATTAATTCTATTACTGATAACCCAATTGTTCTAAAAAATGGGAAAATAGTGAGTGGGGGTAATTTTCATGGTCAACCATTAGCTATACCAATAGACTATAATGTGATTGCTGCTTCAGAAATCGGAAATATCTCAGATAGAAGGATTTATCTTTTATTAAAAGGTAACGAAAAAGTTCCAAAACTTCTTCTTAAAAATACAGGAACAAATTCAGGTTTTATGATTTTACAATACACTTCAGCTGCATTAGTAAGTGAAAATAAAAATTTATGTTATCCAGCAAGTGCTGATTCTATTACAACTTCTCTGGGTCAAGAAGATCATGTAAGTATGGGATCTATTGGTGCTGTAAAGTTTTTACAGGTAGTTAAAAATTTAGAAAAAATTTTAAGTGTTGAGCTTCTTTGTACTGTTCAAGCCTTTGATTTTCTAAAACCATTAACTTCTGGAAAGAAAATTCAAAATTGCTATAATTTTATTAGATCTAAAATTTCGCATTGCGAGAATGATAGGGTTTTTATTAATGATATGAAGGAATCTTTAAAAATTATAAAATCAAAAAAATTAATTGAATTAACTACATAAAAATGGATACCAAAAGTTTTATTGCAAAATTTGCTAGTCATCCTAATTATAAATCTCCTACAGGAAACACTTTATATGCAAAGAGCTGGCAAACTGAGGCTCCTTTAAGAATGTTTTTAAATAATTTAGATTCTGATGTTGCAGAGGATCCATCAAATTTAGTAGTTTATGGAGGATCTGGTCAGGCTGCTAGAAATAGAAAGTCTGTTGAAAAAATAATTGATGCATTACTCAACCTTGATAATGATGAAAGTTTACTCATCCAATCAGGAAAACCGGTAGGGAAGGTAAGAACTCATGATCAAGCACCAAGAGTTTTAATTGCAAATTCAAATCTTGTCCCAGAATGGGCAAATTGGGAACATTTTGAAAAATTAAAAAAAAATGGCTTAATGATGTATGGTCAGATGACGGCAGGTAGCTGGATTTATATAGGAACTCAAGGAATTCTTCAAGGAACCTATGAGACATTTATGGCATGTGCAAATCAACACTTTGGAGGATCTCTAAAAGGAAAACTATTAGTTTCTGGTGGATTAGGTGGAATGGGTGGAGCTCAACCTCTTGCTGCGACTATGGCAGGAGCAACTTTTTTGGGTGCAGATATTGATCCAAACAGAATAGAAAAAAGACTCAAGACTAAATACATAGATAAAATGACAGACTCATATGTTCAGGCTAGGGACTGGGCAATTAGTTCTAAAAAGAATGGAGAAAATATTTCTATTGGTTTAGTGAGTGATATTGGAGATATGCTTGAAAAATTGATTGAGGATGAAATTATTCCTGAGATATTGACAGATCAAACCTCTGCTCACGACCCAGTTTTTGGTTATGTTCCAAATGGAATTAATTTAAAAAAAGCTGAAAAGTTAAGAAATGATGATCAAATAAAATATAAAGACCTCTCTCTAAAAAGTATGGCAAGACATGTTTCTTTGATGTTAAAATTGCAAAAACTAGGATCAATTACTTTTGATTATGGTAATAACTTAAGAGAGTTTGCTAAACAAGGTGGAGAAAAAAATGCATTTAACTTTAATGGTTTTGTTCCAGATTATATAAGGCCATTATTTTGTGAGGGAAAAGGACCATTTAGATGGGCGGCTTTGTCTGGTAGTCCTGAAGATATCTATATAACTGATAAAGCTCTTATTGATGCTTTCCCAGAAAATAAAGATATGATTAATTGGCTTATGCAGGCAAAAGAAAAAATTCAATTTCAAGGCCTTCCATGTAGGATATGTTGGTTAGGCATGGGTGAAAGGGAAAAGGCTGGTCTCATTTTTAATGATTTAGTTAAAACTGGAAAAGTTAGTGCGCCAATTGCGATTGGGAGAGATCATTTGGATTGTGGTTCTGTTGCATCACCTAACAGAGAAACAGAAGGCATGTTAGATGGATCTGATGCCGTTTCAGACTGGCCTCTTCTAAATCTTATGTCTAATACTGCTGGAGGTGCAACATGGGTTTCATTTCACCATGGTGGAGGAGTTGGAATGGGATATTCTCAACATGCAGGAATGGTTGTGTTGGTTGATGGGACTGAAAGAGCTGAAAAATGTATTAGAAGAGTATTACACAATGATCCTGCTATGGGAGTATTTAGACATAGCGATGCTGGGTATGATATAGCAAATGATCATTTGAAAAAATTTAATTTAGAAATTTAAAATTGAGAGTTCTCATCGGCCCTTTCTCACAAATTGTCACGATGGCAAATTTACCTATTAGAGGTAGTATTGGCGATGAAAAATTAGAGATAATAAAAGATGGAGGAGTGATTCTTGAAAATGATAAAATTGTAAGGTTAGGCCTATTTTCTTCTTTGAAAAAAGAGGAGAAAAATATACATGAAATTAATTTTTCTTGTGTACTACTACCTGGATTTATTGATTCTCATACTCATGTTTGTTATTATGGTAATAGATCTGATGAATACGCTAAAAGAAATTCAGGAATTTCATATCAGCAAATTTTAGCTGAGGGAGGAGGTATACACAGAAC
>JAYPDR010000047.1:0-12198 GCA_038125345.1 Marinoscillum sp.
CAATGGTTTATAAAACCTTTTAGTCGGGGTGGCAGGATTCGAACCTGCGACCTCCTCGTCCCAAACGAGGCGCGATAACCGGGCTACGCTACACCCCGAGATCAGGTCTGCAAATTTATAAAAGAAAATACTTGTAAAACAAGCCTTTACAAAAAGATTAATTGTAGAAAATATATATATTTAATAATGAAATTATCAACAACAAACGATATTGCTGGGTACACAGTATCTGAATCTCTAGGGATTGCAAGAGGAAGCACTGTCAGGACAAGAAATATTGGAAATGACCTTTTAGCTGCACTTAAAAACCTGGTGGGTGGTGAAGTAAGTGAATACACAAGATTACAGGCAGATGCACGTGAGCAGGCTCTTCAGAGGATGATAGAAGATGCTAAAAGTCTTGGTGCAGATGGAGTAATCTGTGTAAGATTTCAGACATCAGTGATGATGGCTGGAGCTTCAGAACTACTTGCTTATGGCACTGCAGTAAAGCTCAAATAGTTTACTTTTTATACTTATCAAACCACGCAGTTATTGCATTAACCTTAGCAATTAAATTACTCGGTCTTCCAGCGATTCCATGACTTGCTCCCGGGATTCTCACCATCATGGACTCAACATTATTTAGCTTAAGACCAGCATAAAATTGTTCACTTTCGGCTATCGGCGTTCTGAAATCAGACTCGCCAGTGAGGAGCATAGTCGGTGTTTTCACATTACCCACATAGGAAATAGGAGATCTTTTCATATACTCCTCTAAGTTATCCCAAGGCTTTCCTGGGAACCAGTACTTATAAAAAAATGAAATATTATCAGCATAAAGTACAAAACTGTACCAATTTATAACTGGCTTAGCAACCACTGCTGCACGAAATCTATCTGTCTTCCCAACAATCCATGCCGTGAGAACACCTCCACCACTACCTCCAGTGACAAAAAGGTTATCACTATCTATATATTCTCTAGTTATTACATGGTCAACTCCTGACATCAGATCATCATAGTCCTGACTCGGATAATTATGGTGGATAAGATTTGCAAAATCTTTCCCGTAGCTTGTACTTCCTCTTGGGTTAGTGTATAAAACAAAATATCCTTTACTGGCAAATAACTGAACCTCAGCAGAGAATCTGAATCCATAATTAGTGAAGGGACCTCCGTGAATTTCTAAGATGAGTGGATATTTTTTGGAAGAATCAAACTCAGGTGGATAAACAAGCCACCCCTGAATTTTTTTACCATCGTATGAAGACTCGTACCAGACCTCTTCGACTTTACCTAGTTCTTTATAATCAAATAGGTCACTGTTAAGATTAGTCAATCTATTTTTAGTTCCATTATATCCGACAGCTAAATCTGCTGGGTTATATACATTTCCGTAGGTAAAAGCATACCTGCCTGAAGATGAGATAGAGTATGATCCTCCACTATATGGCCTTCCTAAAGAGAGTCCCCCTAACTCATCTACGATATCTTTTACCTTTCCAGAAAGAGTGATACTCGCAATTTTAGTCATTCCCTCTGTGTCGTACTGAAAGTAGAGACCCTTCCCGTCTCTCATCCAGTTGATACTACTTATGTTTCGGTCAAAATCGCCTGAGATAAGCTGGACATTACTACCGTCAGAGTTCATTACATATAGAGAGTTTTGCTGATATCCTAGATATTTATCATCATACCCTAGGAATGCGATTTTTGTTCTATCAGGAGATACGCTGGGTGAGCCGTCAGGTCCGACCCGAGTGGTTAACTGCTTGAGTTCTCCCGACTTAATATCTAACTCATATATATCAGAGTTGTTAGGCTCAAAATCTGAGTTATCATGAAGATTGGCTGAGAAAAGTACTCTATGACTTCCCAGCCAAACTGGAGAGCTGGAATTTTTTTTAAGTAAACTCACTTGACGAGGAGTACCACCTTCAACAGGAAGGACAAAAATTTGATTAGTACCAGGCCTCCTGTACCCACCACCATCATACCTATACACCATATCATCAATCTCTACTGGGGGCGAATTCCATTTCGCACCTTTCGGTTTTGCAGGCATCTTAACAAGTTTTCCCTCGGTCTCCTCAACAAAAGAATTAAAAAGAAGGTACTTGTCATCTGGTGACCAGTCTACATTTCCGATTGATGACTGCATATTTGTGAGCTTCTGGATTGACCCATTCTCTATATTGTAGAGGTAGAGCTGTGTTGTGCCATCCTCGTTAGACTTGAATGTAAACATCTTACCGGAATGTGACCATTTTGGAGAGAAGGCGTTGTGATTTCCAGTAGTTAATGGTTTCATACCACTCCCATCAAAGTTAACTATCCAAAGATTTGAAAGGTTTCTGTCAGTCATTATATCCTTAAAGTTTCTCTGAAAGACTATCTTATCTCCTGAAGGTGAAATTTCTGGGTCTGATACAAACTCGATATCAAAGACATCTATTGGTTCAAATTTTTTGCTTAGCTGAGCCTCAGCAGTATTGAAAAAAATTAGGGCTGAGAAAAGAGTGAAAAAATATTTCTTTATTTTACTATCCATAATATTTACTATATTTATTTTAATCAGTTAAAGTGTTTTGTTAAATGTAAAAATTTTATCCTTATGAATAATCAAATAACAAGAAGAAATTTGTTAAAACTTTTGGGAGTATCTGGAGTGACCCTGCCACTTACTACAATTGGAAAAGATATTGATATTCAGTCATTACCTGAAATTCAGACAAGAGGTCAAATAAAGCTCAGCTCTAATGAAAATCCATATGGCCCCTCTCCTAAAGTTAGACAGGCTATAATTAATGCGTTTGATGAAGCATGTAGGTACCCGTACTCTAGAGTTGCTGAGTTAGAGAAAAAAATAGCCCAGAGAGAGGGGGTAGATCCTAGCATGGTCCTTGTTACTGGTGGATCCAATGAGGGACTTAGAGCTACTGGAAGGCTATTTGGAGTAGAGAAGAAAGAAATAATAGCGTGTAAGCCTACCTATCTTGCGCTTATGACGTATGCAGAAGAATTTGAATGTAAAATTAACTGGGTACCACTAGATGAGAATCTCAGATATGATCTTAATGAAATTTCTAGAAGAGTATCTAAAAATACGAGTATGATATTTATTTGTAACCCAAATAATCCAACAGGCACAATGCTTGAGGCAAAAGATCTTGAAGATTTTTGTGTTTCTAATGCCCTGAAGACATGTGTATTTGTTGATGAAGCGTATTACGACTACTCCATAAACGACGGCTACCCTACCATGACAAAACTCGTGAAAGAAGGTCATAACGTTATAGTATCTAGAACATTTTCTAAGATTTATGGGCTTGCAGGAGTAAGAATTGGATATTTGATAGCTAGTCCTGAGAGAATTGCTGAGCTTAAAAAATGTACAATGGCAGGAACAAACATCCTCGCCACTCACGCTGCTATGACTGCGTATGATGAGAAAAGCTTTTTTAATTATTCTCTGAGTAAAAATAAAGAAGCTCTTAACATACTCTATAATGCCCTGGATGATCTCAACCTAGAGTATGTTGAATCTTACACTAATTTTGTCTTCTTCAAAACAGGTGTCCATATCGATGAGTTTAGTGCATTCATGAAAGAGAAAGAAATTTTAGTGGGTAGACCTTTCCCACCGTACCTCGACTGGTGTAGAATCAGCACAGGAAAAATTGAAGATGTCAGAAGATTTACTGATGTGTTAAGAGAATTCTACTCTTAAAAATAACCAAAAAAAAAGTGAGAATTTCTTCTCACTTTTTCTTTGTTACTTGATGGTATTAATTAACCACAAGTCTCACAACTATTAAAACATACAACACCTAAATCAACTGTGTCAGTATCTTTAGAAACATCTAATGTTCTATTGGTGTATCCATCAATAGTCGATGTACAAGATGTTCCCTCAGTGAACTCTTCCTGAGCAGCCCAGTTACCAATAGTAAACTTGTATTCATATGTTTTCTGTGTACCTAATTTAACCGTTACTTCCCATACTCCGTCACCATCATCATCACTCATTGGAGTACATTCACCACACCAGCCATTAAATGAGCCATTTAATGTAACAGTCTGATCTCCTAAACCAGCGTACTGATTCATGTCAACTTTGAAAGTAACATTAGAGGTAGCAAAACCATCGCACTCACCACATGAATTCCAACACACTTCATCAAGTGTCCAGTCATTTGATAAGTTATTAACATTAGCAACTCTGTTAGTATAACCATAATTTGTCTGAGTACAAGGGTCACCTTCAGTGAAGCTCTCTTGAGCAGCCCAACCATTCAGAGTGTACTTATATAAATGGTCAGTATTTGTAGGTAAGTCAGCGATAGTAATTTCATAAGTTCCATCACCATCACCATCAGTCATCTCATTCCATCCACAAGCACCACACCAACCAGTAATATCACCATTAAAGTAAACTTTGTCAGTAGCTTCTAATCCAGCAGTTGACATATCTACCTGAAAAGTAATATCTGCCTTATCGTATGTAGGGAGATCAATTGTAACTACTTCAGAATATTTCTGAATCCATCCCATGGAGTTTTCAGTATTAGCTCCAGTAGCTGTTAAAGTTACAGTATATGATATTTGACCCTTACCCTCTTTCACATAAGATGCTACGTCTGGGCTGAAAGTGTGTGTTGGGCTAGCATCAGAAGATGCAGATCCATCACCAAAATCCCAGTTGTATTTTACAGCATTTGATGTTGAATTTGAGAAAGAAAAAGTATAAATATCAGACCCAGATTGAGCTGAAGTAAAGCTCACAACTGGTTTTGGCCCATAAACAGGGTCATCAACACTACCATCATCACAGCTGAAAGTAATGACACTTAAAGCAGCAAAAATGAATAGTGAAGGTATTAATTTTCTTAAATTCATTTTAAATTAATTTAGTTTAATTACGTAATAAAGTTGTAATATTAAATAATTTAGAAGTTTTATCTAAATTTTTAAATAAGAAATTACTACCTCAACTTGACAATAATTTTTTTTGATAAATTAAAATTATGTCCTTTAAAAAACACAGTATATAATCCATCAAATGAATTTTGTAAATTCAGCAGGGAATGTTTTTTCATAAACTCTTTTTTAGAAACTAATTTTCCGTATGAGTCATAAATCTCTATCTCCAAAGGCAATTTAACAAATTCGTTTGCAGTATAGTAAAATTTACCATCAGATGGGTTTGGGTAAAGAACTATATCAGGTTCGGAATTAAAATTTTCAGATGCTAACAAAAAATTTTCATTATCATCTAAAACTGTCTTCTTATCTGCGAGGATCAAGAATTGCCCAGGGTTCAACTGAATTCTATTTGAACTTGATACAGTAACTATTTGATTATTTCTGTAAATATCAAACCACTGACCATCAGGCAGAATAAGACTAGAGACCTCTTTACTCTCTACCCCAAAATTTGCAAGTATTATAGCATTTTTAATATTAGAAGATTGGGGATTTTCAAGTTTGATATACTTAACATCTGATGAGAAGCTTGTACTAAAAACAGAAGTAGTAAAAATTTCTTCTAAAGATCTCAACTTTAAAATTCTTGACCAGACATTGTAAAGCTGTAGTCTCAAAGACTCATTAACATACCCTAACTCAAAAGCAGATTTTTTTCGTGAGAGTCTACAATTTTCACTAACTGACCCATCTTCACAAGTATTTATGCTGACATCATATCCAAGCTCCCCAAACTGCCATATCATCTTAGGGCCAGGGATAGTAAGAAAGAGAGCACCTGCAGCCTTCATCCTGTCCAAAGCATTTTCCAAAATTCTAATGTCATATGCGCCACTTGAGTTTCCGTAATTTAAATTCTTGTACATAAGCCTCTCCTTATCATGACTCTCCATAAAACCAACAAGAGTAGGATAAGGGAAATTCCTGCCTTTATGAGAGATGCCATTAAAATTTGATGGATATCCCATAGTTGCCTCATTGTACTGATAATTTTCTTCGCCCCACGACATTATCCCATACTCAGAAAATACACGTTCTTCAGCATTCTGGAAATGTTCGAAAATTATATATGAATTTGGGTTACTTTCCCAGATATCATCTGCGACACTTTTTAGATAGTTAATTCTTTGAGCAGAATAATTTTCAGCAACAGCCTCATTTGTCATTCCTTTTGTCAGATCAAATCTGAACCCATCAATATGATACTCAGAAATCAAGTACTGATTTATTCTCTTCATATATTCTCTCACATATTCAGAGTCATGATTCATATCATTAAAATAGTTGAGGTATGATTCAGAAACTGGAGAAATCTGAAAAAATGGATTGTTTTCAGATGGTATACCATCGTACGCGTCAGGTTTTGAGTTCCATAATCTGAAGTATGGATGTTGTCCAGTCGCATGATTATAGACCACATCTATAATTACAGCTATCCCCCTTTTGTGACACTCGTTAACTAACTGCTTCAATTTTATAGGTGAACCATACTGCTTGTCAATTGCCATATGAAATGCAGGATTGTAGCCCCAGCTATTGTTTCCATCAAACTCATTAACAGGCATTAACTCAATTGCATTGACTCCTAATTCTTCTAAATAATCTAATTTCTCATAGACGGCTGAGAAAGATTTATCTGGATGAAAGTCTCTAACTAAAATCTCATATATAATTAGATTCTCCTTATCTGGGGGAGTAAACCCATCATCTTCCCATATGAAATCATCATCAATCTTAAACATAGTTGCGGCGTGCCTGTTATCTTTCGGGTAAGAAGGGAAAGAAGTAAAACCACATTCAGAGGTTTTACATATATATGAATCACCATTGAAATCTAAGATAATTGGAGAGTATGGATCTGCTATGAATACTGAGCCATCAACGAGATACTGGTAAGAATGGTAAGATTTTGTATTTAGTCCAGACAGTTCATACCAAAACTTATCTTGAGCCTGATCATATTTCATTAAGTAATTATTTGAAATTTCCCAGTCATTAAATGATCCAACAATATTTACAAATTCTTTTCCAGGGGCATTCAATAAAAATACTACTGAGTTTTCTAAAAAATTAATTCCATCGTTTAAGTTGTCATACGGCAGAGATTCTACCTGTACCTCTGGCTTTATGACTACTCTAAAACTTAGAGTTATGCTATTCCCTGAGTCAGTATCTGTTGCAGTGAGATTATAGTCTCCATCACTTGTTATATTTGAGATGAGATATGAAAATGATAGAGAGTTACTTTTCTGGTGCAGTGTAGTCTCATTTTTTTTCAAAATAAAATTTGAGAGAACCGATGAAGTTGCTTCAACTAAAAGATTATCCCCATTCTCTACAACCGTAATAGCATCAATTGGGTTTTGAAGAGTGAGAGAGAAAGTTCCAACATCAAAAATATAATCATTCGTTTTTTTATCCCCAGATCCGTCTTTAGCTTTTGCTAACACCCCTATTGTCTTTATACCCGTATCATTATATAATTGTGTAGGTATAAAAGTAAAACTGAATGAACCATCTGAGTTATTAGTCATTTTCATAGACTCCTTTGAGCTACTCCAGTCTCCATTCCACTGTGAATCTGAATTTACTGGATCATTTGAGTGTTTACTATACCATGTCCATAAGTAGATATCAGTAATTCCTGCTAGATTTCCAGTATTTATTTCAGAAACAGTTATTGTGATTTGCTCATTTTCCTGGAAAGGATTTGGACTCACAGTCCAATTTCCTGAGGGAGTTTGTGGAAATAAAGAATAACAAACAGAGAGAAGTAATATTATTAGAATATGCCTTATTATCATAAGTAAATTTTCCTATATTACTAAATTAGATAAGATGAGATACATTCTATACATATTTATTTTTTTTTCAATTTCCTGTTCTCTCGAAAATAGAAAAACTAATCCAAACATAGTAATAATATTTATGGATGATTTGGGGTATGGGGATATCTCTAATTTTGGGGCTATAGACTATAAAACTCCAAATATTGATAAATTAGTTAATAGAGGAATGCTTTTTACTAATTTTTATTCTGCTCAGGCAGTTTGTAGTGCATCTCGAGCAGGCCTTCTCACAGGAACTTACCCTAATAGAATAGGCATAAGTGGAGCTTTAATGCCATATTCTAATCACGGTCTCCACGAGGATGAGATAACAATAGCAGAACTGCTAAAAAATAAAGGTTACACAACCGGAATTTTTGGCAAATGGCATCTTGGACATCATAAAAAATTCTTACCTAATAATCATGGCTTTGATACTTATCTCGGAATCCCATACTCAAATGATATGTGGCCTGTTGACTTTGATGGGAATCAGATTTCAGACACCTCTAACTGGATGAAGAAGGTGTACCCTCAACTCCCACTTATCAAAGACTTTGAGAAAATTAGAGAGATTAGGACATTAGATGACCAGTCCACTTTAACAACATTATACACTGAAAAATCTATTGAATTTATAGATGAAAATAATAATAAGCCATTTTTCCTATATCTGCCACACTCTATGCCTCATGTACCTATAGCAGTATCCGAAAAGTTTTTAGGTAAAAGTAAACAAGGACTCTACGGTGATCTTATGATGGAGATAGATTGGTCTGTTGGGCAGATAATAAATGCTCTACAAGAAAATAATATTTTAGATAATACACTTGTTATTTTTACAAGTGATAATGGACCATGGCTTAATTTTGGAAATCATGCTGGATCAACTGGAGGCCTTAGAGAAGGAAAAGGAACAAGTTTTGAGGGAGGCCAAAAGGTCCCTGCTGTAATGATGTGGAGAGGTGTTATCCCAGAAGGAAAAATAGCAAGCCAACTCTCATCCACTATTGATATACTTCCTACTATTGCAACAATAGTTGGTGCAGATTTACCTAATCATAAAATTGATGGAGTAAATATATTAGAGGTATTACAAGGGAAAGAATCTGAACCAAGAGATCACTTCTTTTATTATTATGGAAACAATAATCTAGAAGCTGTAAGGAAGGATAATTGGAAATTAATTTTACCTCATTCCTCAAGATCATATGAGGGAGTACTTCCAAAAAATGATGGTCATCCGGGTCCATACAACACTATAACTACTGAACTTGAACTTTATGATCTCAGAAGAGATCCCGGAGAAGAATATAACGTAATTGAGATGCATCCTAAAATTGTTCAAGAAATTTTACAACTTGCTGAGATTGCAAGGGATGATTTAGGAGATAATCTTACTGGGAGAGTTGGTGAAAACATCAGAAAACACGGAACATTATGAAAAATATATTTTTAGGATTTATTGGAATACTTTTATTATCAGGATGTAAAAATGATTCTGTTATAAGTAACGATTATAAAATTCAAGCTCAGTTGTGGACTCAGAATTCTGCAGAATATAGGGCCTTATGTTATCAGGCATTCAATACAGCAAAAATGTACTTAGATTCTTTTCTCTTTCTTGAAAAAAAATCTGATAAACCATTAGCAATTATTACTGATATAGATGAGACTGTCCTTGATAACAGTCCCTACGATGGAAAACTGATCTTAGATAATTCTTCTTATAACAGGGGAACCTGGGTTCAGTGGGGAAACTTAGAGAAAGCAGAAGCTATCCCTGGATCTCTAGAATTTTTACTTTATGCTTCAAAAAAAAATGTTGAGATATTTTATATATCAAATAGATATTCTGAACAGCTTGACGCAACTGTCAATAATTTACTAAAATTAGGTTTTCCCAATGCAAAAAAATCCAATGTACTTCTTCGAAATGAGAGCAGAAGTAAAAGCGAGAGAAGAAAATCTGTCTTCAAAAATTTTGAGGTTATTATGTTAATTGGAGACAACTTAGCTGACTTCAGTGATGATTTTGAAGATGCACTATCGAATGAGAGGAAAAGTTTAACAAGTTCATTGAGAGAAGAATTTGGATCTAAGCTTATTGTTTTACCTAACCCAAATTACGGAGACTGGGAATCTAATGGAATTTTTAACGGAATAAGTTATGATGATAGCAAAAAAGATTCTATTAGGAAGTCTAACATTAAATCTTACTAAATTTTTTATTAATTTTCCATAAATTTTTGACTATGAAAAATCTTCTATTATTAAATTTTCTGCTTGTATTTTCACTTTTTAGTTGTAACACCAATGAAACAACTGAAGAGTTTGACTTTTTTTCTGAACAGTTTGCTGACGTTAAAGTTTTAAGATATCAAATTCCTGGATTCGATGAGCTTACTTTAGATCAAAAAAAATTAGTGTATTATCTTACTGAGGCAGGTCTCTCTGGAAGAGATATTATGTATGACCAAAATTATAGACATAACCTTACAATAAGAAGAGCTCTTGAAAACATATACTCAAATTTTGAGGGTGAAAAGAACAACGACAATTGGTTAAATTTTGAAATTTATTTAAAAAGAATTTGGTTCTCTAATGGTATCCATCATCATTACTCTAATGACAAATTTGATCCCAATTTTTCCAGAGAATATTTACTAAGTCTATTAGATGAAACTGGCACTGACTTAAACGAAGAAGCGTTTGAAACAATATTTAATGATAAAGACTCAAAGAAAGTGAATTTAGATTCTAGCAAAGGACTAGTTATTGGCTCAGCCGTAAATTTCTATGGGGAGGATGTGACTGAAGCTGATGTTGATAATTTTTACGCTAAATTAAAATCCCCTGATCCTAATAAGCCACTCTCTTTTGGTCTTAATTCTAAGTTAGTTAGAGAAAATGGTGTGTTAAAAGAGCTTACTTATAAAGTTGGTGGTCTATATTCTGAATCGATAGAAAAAATTATCTATTGGCTTGATAAAGCAAAAGATGTTGCAGAAAACGAAAAACAGAGGATTGCTTTTGAACTACTTATTGAATATTATAAAACAGGAGATCTTAATATTTGGGATGATTATAATATTGCCTGGGTTGAAACTACTGAAGGAGATGTTGACTATATTAATGGATTTATTGAGGTATATAATGACTCAAAGGGATACAGAGGATCATACGAGTCAGTAGTACAAATTAAAGATTTTGAAATGAGCAAAAAAATGTCTGCTCTATCTAAAGAAGCTCAGTGGTTTGAAAATAATTCTACTATTATGGATGAGCATAAAAAGAAAAATGTAGTTGGAATATCTTACAATACTGTAAATGTTGCAGGAGAAGCGGGTGATGCCTCTCCAGCTACTCCAATTGGAATAAACTTACCTAATGCTAACTGGATAAGAGCAAATCATGGATCAAAATCAATTTCTCTGGGAAACATCTTGTACGCGTATGGAAATGCTGGATCAAGTGGAAGACTTGAAGAATTTGGATATAATCTTGAAGGAATTGAGTTAGAAAAAAAGTATGGAAAGGAAGCTGACAATTTACATACTGCCCTACATGAAGTAATTGGACATGCTTCTGGTAAAATTAATCCTGGAGTTGGAACACCAAAGGAAACTCTCAAAAGTTATGCATCTACTCTTGAAGAGGCAAGAGCTGATCTTGTAGGACTGTATTTCTTACCTGACACTAGGATGGAAGAATTAGGTGTTTCTCAATCATCAGCTGATATGGGAAGGGTTAGTTATGATGAATATATTCGTAATGGCCTAATGACACAGCTTATTAGAATAAAATTAGGTGATGACATTGAAGAGTCTCACATGAGAAACAGACAATTAATCTCTAAGTGGGCATATGAAAAAGGTGAGTCTGAAAATGTAATTGAGAAAATAGTTGAAAATAATAAAACATATTTTGTTGTAAATGACTACAATAAATTAAGGTCTCTTTTTGGTGAACTACTTAGAGAAATACAAAGAATAAAATCTGAAGGAGATTATGAAGCTGGAAAAAATTTAGTTGAAAACTACGGGGTAAAAGTTGATCAGGAAATACATAAGGAAGTATTGAAAAGAAATGAAAAGTTTACATCAGCACCTTATAGTGGATTTATTAATCCTGTTTTAATTCCAGTATATAATGAAGAAAATGAAATTATTGATGTGAAGGTAACTCAACCTAAAGATTTTGCAAGTCAAATGATTGAGTATGCTGATAAATATACTACTCTTCCTAACTATAATTAATTTGTGATTCCGGAAGGACTCGAACCTTCAACCTACTGCTTAGAAGGCAGTTGCTCTATCCAATTGAGCTACGGAACCAGATAATGTTGGCAAATGTAAATCTATTAATTTACTCTTGCAAGAGGTGATTCTGTAGGTTTTCC
>JAYPDR010000048.1:0-11856 GCA_038125345.1 Marinoscillum sp.
AGTATTAAAATTTGATAGAGTTTCCCTCGCCGTAAGAAGAGAGCAAATAGTGCCAGTAGAAGCTGTATCATTTATAACACCAGACCAAGAGCTAGGTAATCCTATAGAATCTTTGATCCAATCGGTGACTTTCTGCTCTAGCTCTGCAGCTGCTGGTGAAGTGTCCCACATCATACACTGAGCCCCTAGAGTTGCAGTTAACATCTCAGCTATTACTGAAGGATAACTATTATTTGCTGGAAAAAACGCATAAAAATTTGGACTTTGCCAGTGTGTTATTCCAGGAATTATTATTTTATTAAAATCGTCAAGAATTTTATCAAATGACTCACCCTCTGAAGGTGGTTTCTTGGGGAGAAGACTATATATTTTACCTGGTTGAGTATCAGGTTTTATTTTATATGTTTCTATTTCTTTGAAATATTCATACATCCAGTCAACTACTTCGTGAGAATATTTTTTAAATTCTTCGATATTCATTATATGATTGTTAATTTATTTGAAAAATATAAATTCTTATTGTAAATATGCATTTTAATATAATTTAATTAAATAATATGTTTGATTGGAAAAAACCTACTGTTCAAATGCTCGGAAGATGGCAGCCCTGGCATGATGGACATCAAGCCCTATTCAAAAGATGTGTGGCAAAAACTGGTCAAGTTATAATCCAAGTGAGAGATGTACAAGGTGCTTCTGGGGGAATTGGTCAGGACGACAATCCTTTTGACTGGGATGCTGTTTGTAAAAATATTGAAGATGGTCTTTTGAAAGATAATTTTAGGAGAGGTGTTGAGTATGAAATTATGTTAGTTCCAAATATTGTAAATATTACCTACGGAAGAGGAGTAGGATATGCTTTTGATGAGGAAGTGTTTGATGATGCTACTCATTCTATAAGTGCTACCAAAATCAGAAAGAAGCTTAGAGAAGAAGGTAAATTATAAAAGCTTTGAAGCAATTAAAAATCATTTCTTGGAATGTTAATGGAGTTAGAGCTATTATTAAAAAAGATTTTTTTAATGATATTAAAAAAATTAATCCAGACATTATTTGTCTCCAAGAAACAAAAGCTTCAGATCAAGACACAATCAACTCATTATCGGTTTTAGAAGGTTATAATCTTTTTGCAAATTCATCAAAAGCAAGAAAAGGGTACTCAGGAACTGCTATATTATCCAAGAGACAGCCAGTTAATGTTTATTATGATATATCAATATCTGAGCATGATCAGGAGGGAAGAGTAATAAAAGTTGAATTTGATGAATTTAATCTAATAAATGTATATGTTCCAAACAGTGGGCAGGAGCTTAGAAGGCTAGATTATAGAAAAATTTGGGACAAAGACTTTTTACAATTTTGTTTGGAAAGTGAAAAAAAGAAACCAACAATTATCACAGGTGATCTAAATGTTGCTCACAGAGAGATAGATATTGCAAGACCAAAAGCGAATTATAATAAGTCTGCTGGTTATACTCAAATTGAGATAGACGGATTAGAAGCATTTCTCTCTAATGGGTTTTTTGACACATTCAGATATTTTTATCCTGATAAAGTAAAATATTCTTGGTGGAATTATAGGTTTAGATCGAGAGAGAGAAATGTAGGGTGGAGAATTGATTACTTTTTATCATCTCAAAAACTTATTGATAATATAAAGGAAGCAGAAATTCATAATGATATTTTTGGATCAGACCACTGCCCAGTATCAATTAAGTTAAGTTTTTAGTTCAAGTGATAAAGAATTTTTCTTCAAAACTGAAATTATATTATTAATGTGAGTGTCATAGTCTATTCCTATTAGGTTTATTCCAATTTCAATCTCATTCCTATCTACTGATGCAGCAAATGATTTTTTCTTTAAGCTTTTTTTTATGGATTTAGCCGTAAGGTCTGTTATTCCATTTGGCCTTACTTTTGAGCAGGCAATAATAAAACCTGTTAACTCATCACATGCTAATAAGTATTTATCAAGTAAAGAACGTGGGGTTTTTCCCCATCTAGAGTAGTGACATGAAATTGCATAAGCAATTTCATTTTGATCTGATTTGTATAATTCTTCAACAATTATATTTGGATGATCTTTAGGATACTTTTCATAATCTGCATCATGTAGTAATCCAGTATTAAAATAAAGATCTTTATCTTCATTAAGAACTGATGCGTAATACTCCATCACAAAAGCAACACTGAATGAATGAATAATGAGACTTTTGTTTGAAAGCATTTCATTTAATAGTAATATTGCCTGATTTCTATCCATTTTTAGTTTTATGAGGATATTGTTAATAATATTATTTCTAAACTCATCTTTACATGAAATAAAATGTCAATCAAATATACAATGGATTGAATTAGATAATAAGACTGAAATTAAAAACAATGGAAAAAAAATTATCATTGATTTATACACTGACTGGTGTGGTTGGTGCAAAGTAATGGATAATAATACTTTCACTGACCCCCAAGTAATTAATCAAATTAATGAAAATTTTATTCCAGTTAAATTTAATGCTGAATATCAAAATACTGTTTTATTTAATAATAATTCCTATAATTTTGTAAATTCTGGTAGAAAGGGAATAAATGAATTAGCTTACTACCTTACAAATGGAAATCTTTCATATCCTATGACTGTATTTCTTGATGAAAATTATCAATTAATTACTCTTTTGCCAGGGTATCATAAACCTAAATTTTATAATTTTGTCTTAAAATATATAGGAGAAGATATCTGGAAAAATATGTCATGGGAGGAGTATATTAATGAAAATCAATAAGTATGAATATTAAACAAATTTATACGAATTGTCTATCACAAGCTTCTTACTTTATAGAGTCTGAAGGTGATTGCTTGATAATTGATCCAATAAGAGATATTGATCAATATGATGAAATTATTAAAAAGAATAATTACAATTTAAAATATGTTTTAGAAACTCATTTTCATGCTGATTTCATTTCAGGTCATCTGGAACTATCTAATAAGTATAATGTACCAATTGTCTTTGGTCCAAACTCTGAGACAAGTTTTAAATCTATTATTAAAAATGATGGTGATTTTATTCAATTAGGAGCTTTAAAAATTCAAATAATTCACACTCCAGGTCATACTTTGGAATCTGTGTGTTATCTTCTCTTTGATGAAGAAAATAATCAGAATGCTTTATTTACAGGTGATACTTTATTTATAGGAGATATTGGTAGACCTGATTTGGCAATTGATAATAATTTGTCTGTGCAAGATTTAGCATCTATGTTATATGACTCTTTATATAATAAAATTTTAAAATTAGATGAAAATATAATTATATACCCTGCTCATGGACCAGGAACACAATGCGGTAAAAATTTATGTCAGGAAACATTTTCTAGTTTAAAAGAACAAAAGAAATCAAATTATGCCTTGAAGTTTAATTCTAAGGCTGAGTTCATCTCATCAATTACAAGTGATTTACCGCCTGCTCCCGATTATTTTAGAGATTCTGCATTATTAAATAAAAATGGATATAAAGCTAAGTTTGAAATTGACTCTAAAAGTTTGATTTCAATCAATGAATTTGAATTATTATCATTTTATCAAGACGATGTAGTATTTATTGATACTAGGCCACAGAAGGAGTTTTCTAAATATCATTTAAAAGATTCTATCAATATTTCTTTGACAGGGAGGTTTGCAATTACTGCTGCCAATTTAATTAATGTTAATTCTAAAATAATTGTGGTTTTCTCCGAAGGTGATCAGAACGAATCAGTATATAGGTTAAATAGAGTAGGATATGAAAATATTTTAGGTTATCACATATTTAATGACAATAATGATAAGATAATTGATTACATGAGAAGCTTACCTAGTGAAAAATCTTCTGAATGTCATCTATTAGATAATTATACATTTTTAGATGTAAGAACAAAAAGTGAGTACCAAACTAAACATGTAAAAAATGCAATAAATATTCCTTTATTTGATATTGGAAATAGGTTGTCTGATTTTGATCAAAGTAAGAAATATTTAGTTTATTGTCAATCTGGTTATAGATCAAGTGTTGCAAGTTCATTTCTTATAAAAAATAATATAAATAATATTATCAATGTTTCTGAGGGAATAAATGGTTTGTTGGAAAATAAATTAATTCAATTCAATTAGTGTCTAATATAGTTTTATTTTTTCTTTTTCTTATCCAGAAAAATATAACCCCTGAATTATTAAATAATTTAATCTCACAAAATACCCTCAAAAACACAGTAATTCTTGATGTTAGAACTAAATCAGAGGTAGATGAATCATATATTCCAAATTCTATTAATATAAACTTTTATGATAATAATTTTGACTCAGCTATTTCAATGCTTGATAAAGAATTAACATATTATGTTTATTGTAGAAGTGGAAATAGATCTTCACAAACTGTTGAAAAATTAAAATCTTTAGGTTTTGAAAAAGCCTTTAATCTAGAAGGCGGGATTGCATTATGGAAAGAAAAAGGATTTAGAACAAAAAAAAAGAGGTTAATATTAGCACCTCTTTTTAGATAAATAAGACAAAATTCTCTTACATCATTCCACCCATTCCACCTCCTGGAGGCATTGCTGGTGGTACAGCTCCTTCTTTTTCAGGCTCATCTACAATAACACACTCTGTTGTTATTAATAATCCTGCAATAGATGCTGCATTTTCTAATGCTAGTCTTGAAACTTTTGTTGGATCAATGATTCCAGCTTTAAACATAGATTCAAATGAATTTGTAGCAGCATTGTATCCAAAATCATCTTTTCCATCTTTAATTTTTTGGATTACAACAGACCCCTCTCCACCTGAGTTTTCTACTATTGTTCTTAAAGGTGACTCTAAAGCAGTTTTTACAATCAAAACACCTGTGTTTTGATCTTCATTATCAAGCTTTAACTTATCTAAAGAAGAAACAGCTCTCAAGTAGGCAACTCCTCCACCTGCAACAATACCTTCCTGCACTGCAGCTCTTGTAGCATGAAGAGCATCATCAACTCTATCTTTCTTTTCTTTCATTTCAACTTCAGTAGCTGCACCAACATACAAAATAGCAACTCCACCAGATAATTTAGCAAGTCTTTCTTGCAATTTCTCTTTATCATATTCAGATGTAGTTGTTTCAATTTGTTTTTTAATTTGATTAACTCTAGCTAATATGTCATCTTTTTTTCCAGCACCACTAACTACAGTAGTGTTATCTTTGTCAATATTAACTTTTTCAGCTGTGCCAAGGTAATCAATAGTTGCACTCTCTAATTTATAACCTCTCTCTTCAGATATTACTGTTCCACCAGTTAAAATTGCAATATCTTCAAGCATCGCTTTTCTTCTATCGCCAAAACCTGGGGCTTTAACAGCAGCAACTTTAAGGGCACCTCTAATTTTATTAACAACAATAGTAGCTAATGCTTCTCCTTCAATATCTTCAGCAATTATTAGTAATGGCTTTCCAGTTTGTGATACTGCCTCTAAAACAGGTAGAAGCTCTTTCATTGAAGATATTTTCTTATCATAAATTAATATATAAGGATTTTCAAGTTCAGCTTCCATTTTATCACTATTGGTAACAAAATAAGGAGATAGATATCCTCTGTCAAATTGCATACCTTCAACAGTTTTAACTTCAGTCTCTGTCCCTTTAGCTTCTTCAACAGTAATAACGCCATCTTTTCCAACTTTATCCATAGCATCAGCAATCATTTTGCCAATTTCATGATCGTTATTAGCTGAAACAGTTGCTACTTGAGATATTTCACTAGAGTCTTTAATATCTTTAGACTGTGACTTTAAATTTTCAACAACTGCTTGAACAGCTTTATCAATACCTCTTTTAAGGTCCATTGGGTTAGCTCCTGCAGCTACATTTTTAATTCCTGTATTAAAAATAGCTTGAGCTAATACTGTTGCAGTAGTTGTTCCATCACCTGCATCATCTGCAGTTTTAGAAGCAACCTCTTTGACTAATTGAGCTCCCATATTTTCAACAGGATTTTTTAACTCAATCTCTTTAGCTACAGACACACCATCTTTTGTAACGGTAGGTGCTCCAAATTTTTTATCTAAAATTACGTTTCTGCCTTTAGGTCCTAGAGTAACCTTTACAGCATTTGCAAGGATATCAACTCCTTTTCTTAATTTATCTCTAGATTCTGTATTAAAATGTATTTCTTTTGCCATTTTTTTAATATTAAAAATTATTAAACAATTCCAAAAATATCAGATTCTTTCATGATCAAATAATCAACACCATCAATTGATAATTCTGTTCCTGAATATTTTCCATATAGGACTTTATCACCAACTTTTACATTCATTTTATGATCAGATGTGCCATTTCCTATGGCTTTAACTGTACCTTTTTGTGGTTTTTCTTTTGCAGTATCAGGTATTATTAACCCAGATGCTGTAGTTTCTTCAGCTGCTTCAGGTTCTACTAAAACTCTGTCAGCTAAGGGTTTAAAATTTATTTTACTCATATTTTAATTTTAAAAAATTATATAATAATTAAATATTTTATTAACATAAATCATGCCAATAATATAAAAATTGACATATTGACACTATATCAAAGAATCTAATTCGTTAGAATCATCCATGTTGTCAAAATTGGGAGAATTTTGAATGATATTTTGTTCATTTGCTCTATCAATATTTGGACTTAAACCATCAATTGAATTATTAGATGATGAAATAAATACCTTTGAGAGTAAAGTAAGTGATACAACAATTATTGCTAAAGTCCAAGTAGACTTTTCTAACATGTCATTTGTTTTTTGAACACCCATAAACTGGTTAGAACTATTACCACCAAACTGAGATGAAAGGCCTCCTCCTTTAGAATTCTGAATTAAAACCACAAGAATTAAAAGCACCGAAACGAAAATTGTTATACCTACAATTATTGAATACATTTTATTTTTTTAAGTTTTGAATTTTTTTTGCAAAGTAACTCTTTTTTTTTGAATTCAAAGAGATAAGTTTTTCATAAATTTTTATTGCTTCCTTAATTTTATTCTGTTTAATATAAATTTTAGCAATATTCTCAGAGTAAAATTTTTTAGAGATTATATGTGTTTCAGATAAATCTTCTTTAGTGGTTTTTGATTTCCCTTTTGATATTTTAGGATTTTCAACAATAAAATCATCTAATATTTGGTAAGTGTTTATGTTATTTTTCTTTATAAATGATTCTAAAATATCTCTTTTTGGATGGCGAATAGATAAAGAGTTTAAAGTGTTATTAAAATCAACGGAAGACGATAATTGTAATTTAAAAATATAGGGTATATATAGATATGGATATTTATCCATTAAATTGTTGACCTCATTAAAATCAATATATTTCATATCACCAATTTGCTACTGATGCATTAAAAATATCAAGTATAATTTGATCAAATATTTCTTCAAGAAAATCTTGTTCATTCGACGATAAGTCTTCATTATTTTGATCAAAATCTCTGTAAAATGAGAAAGATTTATTTTCATAATTAAATTGTTCATCATATTTATTGAAATATGTAGCATTAACCCTAATGGTTAACCTAGTTAAACCTGAGAAAAATTGAGAGTTTCTTCCACCTTCGGCTGTTGGTGCGACTGGAGACAAAGAAAAATCTTCAATAGAACCATCAAACTGCAAATCTCCATTTTCTTCTATTATTGTTAAACTCGTGTTCTTTTCAAAATAATCTTTAATTTTTTCATTAAATAATACGCTCATGTTTGATGGGCCAAGAGGTGAGTTGTTGTAAAAATTTTCGAATGAAATTGTTTTAATATCTGGAGATATTGATGCACCTGTAAATGAATAAACACCACAACCATAGATTACAGTAGTTATCAATAAAAAATTAAAAATCTTCTTCAAGTTTATAGTATTTAATTTTTCTGTATAATGTTCTTTCAGATATTCCGAGATCTTTTGCAGCATACTTTCTTTTATTTTTATTTTTAATTAAAGCTTTAATTATGAGCTCTTTTTCTTTTTCTTCAATGCTTAATGATTCATTCTCTGAAACTAGTTCAGTAATATCTTGATAATTTTCTGTCAAAGGATTTGTTTCTTCTTGTATAAGAATATTGCTCTGATTTAAATTATTCTTTTCTAATAAATTATTTGTCTCAGATTGAAAAGAACTATTTTGACTTCCAATAATTGAATCAATAATTTTTTTCATTTCATTAACATCAGATTTAAGATCAAATAAGACTTTATACAAAATATCTCTCTCGTTATAACCTTCTTCTTTTTTATCTTCAAATAAATTACTTAGAACAGGTAGGTTTGAGTTATTTGGTAAGTATTTTTCAAGAGTTTCTTTGTTAATAGTTCTATCTAATTCTAAAATTGAAATTTGCTCTGTTAGATTTTTTAATTCTCTAATATTTCCAGGAAACCTGTATTTTAAAAGAATATTTTTAGCTTCATCATCTAACCTTATTGGATCAAAATTGTTTTTGTCAGAGAAATCAGAGGAAAATTTTCTAAATAATAAAGAAATATCACTTCCTCTTTCTCTGAGAGGAGGTACAATAATAGGAACAGTGTTCAATCTGTAGAATAGATCTTCTCTAAACCTTCTTTTATTTACTGCTTCAGCTAAATTTACATTAGTAGCAGTAATTATTCTAACATCTGTTTTTTGAACTTTAGATGAGCCTACACGAATAAATTCACCATTTTCTAGAATTCTTAATAGTCTTGACTGAGTTGAGAGTGGCATCTCACCAATTTCATCTAAAAAAATTGTGCCACCATCAGTAACCTCAAAATAACCTTTTCTAGACTCATTTGCCCCAGTAAAAGATCCTTTTTCATGGCCAAATAACTCTGAGTCTATAGTTCCTTCTGGGATAGCACCACAGTTTACTGCTATAAATTGACCATGTTTTCTTTTACTCATTGAATGAATGATTTTTGAAAAAGATTCTTTTCCTGTTCCACTTTCTCCATTAATTAACACTGTCATATCAGTTGGTGCAACTTGAATTGCAACTTGAATTGCGTGATTTAGAGAAGGCGAATCACCAACAATTCCAAATTTTTGTTTAACTGATTTTATTTTATCTAACATAACTCTCCAAAAAGTGTAGCTGAATTACAATTTTTTATTTTAACATCAATGTATTTCCCAATTAAATTATCTTTTTTTGGGAAGATAACCATCTTATTTTCTGATGTTCTTCCCTTTAAGTAATTTTTAGATTTTTTTGAGTAACCTTCAACTAATATTTTATAAGTTTCATTTACTGCATGTTGATTTCTTTTAAAAGAATGATCATTTTGTTTTTCAATTATTTCACTTAATCTTCTTTTTTTAACATCAAGAGATATATCATCAACATATTTTCTTTGTGCTAATGTTCCTGGTCTCTCTGAATAATAAAACATATATGAGTAATCATATACAACATTATCCATAAGAGAAAGAGTGTCTTTATGTTCTTCTTCTGTTTCTGAGCAAAAACCTGTAATAAAATCCGAAGAAATTCCACATGTATCTCCAATTATTTTTTTGATGTCTTTTACCTTATCTAAATACCATTCTCTATCATATGTTCTATTCATTTTTTTTAGAATTCTGGAGTTTCCACTTTGTGCTGGTAAATGAATATAATTACAGACATTTTCATACTTTTTAATAACTTGTAATACGTCTATTGTTATATCTTTTGGATGTGAAGTAGAGAATCTTATTCTTAAATCTGGGCTAATTTTAGCAGTCATTTCTAGAAGATTTGCGAAGCTAATTATTTCACTAATTTCAGAACCTTTTTCAAGTCTTTTCTTGTTATTTTCATCAGGAGACCATTTATATGAATCAACATTTTGTCCTAGTAGAGTAATTTCTTTATAACCTTTAGAGAATAAATTTTTTGCTTCATCTATAATACTGTAAGGATTTCTACTTCTTTCTCTTCCTCTTGTGAATGGAACTACACAAAATGAACACATATTATCACATCCTCTCATAATAGAGATAAATGCTGTTATACCATTAGAGTTAATTCTGACTGGTTCAATATTTTCATATGTCTCCTCTAATGAAAGTATAGTATTAACTGATTTCTCTTTATTTTCAATAATATTATTAATGAGATTAGGCAAGTCCCTATATGAATCTGGACCTGCAACAAGATCAACTATTCTTTCTTCCTCTAATAGCTTTTCTTTTAGCCTTTCAGCCATACAACCTAAAATTCCTATTATAATAGAAGGATTATTTTTTTTTAAATTATTGAATATCTTTAATCTTTTACGTATAGTTTCTTCAGCTTTTTCTCTAATTGAACATGTATTTAATAGAATTAAATCAGAATCTTCAAATGTATTTGTTATTGAATATCCCATTTTTTTTAAAATGGAAGCAACTATCTCACTATCTGAAAAATTCATTGCACAACCATAACTTTGAATAAATAATTTTTTCATTTCAGTTTTCGACAAATTTACAATAAGCATGACAAAATGTCAATGATGTTATTTACAAAAAAATTATTAAATTGATTTAACTATTAAATACTCAATTATGAAAACTATTTTATCATTTCTTCTTATCATTTCTTTGACATTTTCTGCTGAAAGTCAAAAGAAATTAAATACTAAAAAAAATCAATATTTTAATAAGGAACTTTACAGTTCTATTAAATACAGACTTGTTGGTCCTTTTAGGGGAGGTAGAGCTGGTACAGTTGCTGGAGTTATAAACAACGAAAACTTATACTATATGGGAACAGCAGGTGGTGGAGTATGGAAAACTGAAGATGCAGGAAATACTTGGGAATCAGTTTCTGATGGATATTTTGGTGGAAGTATAGGTGCTGTAGCTGTAAGTGAATCTAATCCAAACATTATCTATGTTGGTGAGGGTGAACAAACTTTAAGAGGAAATGTGTCATCTGGTAAAGGCTTGTGGAAAAGTAATGATGCAGGAGAAACCTGGGAATTTATTGGCTTACCTAAATCTGAGCATATTTCGAGAATTAAAATTCATCCTCAAAACCCTGAAGTTGTCTATGTAGGAGTTATAGGAAATTTATGGAAACCTAATGAAGAAAGAGGTTTATATAAGAGTATTGATGGAGGTAAAAGCTGGAGTAAAATATTATATGTTTCTGATAAGGCAGGGATTGGAGATTTTACTTTAGATCCTAATAATTCAAGGATAATTTATGCTTCTACATGGGAAATGAAAAGAAATGGCTTTAGAATGGATAGTGGGGGTGAAGATAGTAAGGTATTTAGAAGTTTTGATGCAGGAGAAACATGGGAAGATATTTCTAATTTTAAAGGTTTACCATCATTCCCATGGGGAATAGTAGGTGTAACTATATCTCCAGTTAATTCAAAAAGAATTTGGCTAATGATTGAAGCATTAAATGGTGGATTATTTAGATCAGATGATGGTGGAAATACTTGGGAAAAAATTAATACAAATAGAGCTCTAAGGCAAAGAGCATGGTATTATACTAGAATTTATGCTGATACTCAAAATGAAGACAAAATTTATGTTTTAAATGTAAATTACGGTGTTTCTACTGACGGAGGAAAAACATTTACATTAAAAAATGCACCACACGGAGATCATCATGATTTATGGATTGATCCAAATAACAATAAGAGATTAGCTATAGCAGACGATGGTGGTGCTCAAATTTCAAATGATGGGGGAGAGAATTGGTCAACTTATTACAATCAACCAACTGCTCAATTTTATAGAGTGACTACAGATAATTCATTTCCATACAGAATATATGGTGCACAACAAGATAATAGTACTGTAAGAATAAAGCATAGGAGTTCATCTTCATCTATCACTGAAAGAGATTGGGAACCAACCGCT
>JAYPDR010000049.1:0-11763 GCA_038125345.1 Marinoscillum sp.
CAGGGAATTCAACAACGGGATCTATTACTATCACAGACGGAGCTAATGGAAATATCGCGCTCTCACCAAATGGTAGTGGGGCAGTGGTTATTGATGGGCTATCTTTCCCAACATCTGACGGGACAAATGGGCAGGTAATTAGCACGGATGGTTCAGGGACATTGTCGTGGTCTTCTGCGAGTGGTGCGTCAGATATCGACGGACTCTCTGATGCTCTAATTGAAGATAATTCTCTTTACTTAGGGAATGACCCAAATGGGACAACTAGTACTGCTGAGTATAATACAGCAGTTGGTTTAGCCGCACTAGATGCTGTCACAACTGGTGATTATAATACAGCTATAGGTAATAATGCTCTATCAGCTTTAACTACTGCATCAAATAATACAGCTATTGGATATGGTTCTATGTATAACGGAGTAGTTACTGGGAGTAATAATACTGCTTTAGGAATAACTACGCTAATGAATAATACTTCAGGATATCAAAATATAGCAATTGGTCCTAATGCTCTAAGACAAAATACTACAGGAAGTTCAAATATTGCGATGGGTAACTGGGCTTTATATGATAATGTATCAGGTACTAATAACGTTGGAATAGGTACTAATGCATTAGAAAATAGTGTAGGAAGTGGTACTGTCGCAATAGGGTATTTAGCTATGAGAAATTATACCAGATCTGGGTATTCATTTGCTACAGCAATAGGATATCAATCTGCTTTTAATAACACAGGAACTAGAAATACTTCTGTGGGAGCTTATACTTTAGGTGGAACTGGTACTGGTGCGTATAATGCAGCTTTTGGTTATAAAGCATTGTATTCTCTTACGACAGGATCATATAATGTCGCCTTTGGTGATAGTTCCAGTGATGCTCTTACTACTGGATCAAATAATGTAACTATTGGTTATGGTTCTGAAGCAGGAACTGTAGATGCAACAAATCAAATAGTTATTGGTTATGGATCAACAGGTCAAGCAAATAACTCTGTTACATTAGGTAATTCGTTTGTTACAGCTGTGTATGCAGCTGAAAATGCCGGTGCAACTATTTATGCTGCTGCTCTTGATGTGTCGGCTGCTGGTGGAATCACTTTACAGAATGACGAGACAATAACAAACTCTACTGATGGCACAGTCTTAATAAATGGGATAGTATCTGCAGGTACTGGAAGTGCTGCGGGGGTATATCAGTCAAATGGAGATTATGATCTAACTCTCCAGACAGGGAATTCAACAACGGGATCTATTACTATCACAGACGGAGCTAATGGAAATATCGCGCTCTCACCAAATGGTAGTGGGGCAGTGGTTATTGATGGGCTATCTTTCCCAACATCTGACGGGACAAATGGGCAGGTAATTAGCACGGATGGTTCAGGGACATTGTCGTGGTCTTCTGCGAGTGGTGCGTCAGATATCGACGGACTCTCTGATGCTCTAATTGAAGATAATTCTCTTTACTTAGGGAATGACCCACAAGCGACAACTAGTACTGCTTCTTATAACTTAGCTGTTGGAACTACTGCTTTAGATGCAGTTACAACGGGAGATAAAAATACTGCTGTTGGGTATGATGCTTTGACTTCTTTAACAACTGGAGCAAATAATACTGCTATTGGAGAAAATTCATTATCAAGTCTAGTAGATGGTGGTCAAAATGTTGCTGTAGGAAGAAGCTCTATGTATTCGCTTACATCTGGTAATTATAATGTAGCTGTTGGACAAGCTGTTGCGGGTCAAATAACTACCGGATTTCACAATACAGCTATAGGTTACGGCGCATTAGCAAGCCTTACTACAGGCTTTAGAAATATAGCTATAGGTAGTAATACAGCTCTTGCCGCCACTGGATCTGATAATACTGCTGTTGGAGTAGGGGCAGCCACATCTTTAACTTCTGGAGGCGAAAATGTTATGTTAGGTGGAGATGCTGGAGATATTATTACTACTGGATCAGGAAATACTTACTTAGGTTATGATACTGATGGATCTGGAGCTACAGCATCGAATGAGACGGCTATAGGAGCAAATGCAATTGGTCAGGGATCAAATACCGTAACAGTTGGAGATGACCTTGTTACAGACGTCTATTTATCTGAAGATGCAGGTGCTACTGTCTACGCAGGTGCTTTAGATGTGTCAGCTGCTGGTGGAATCACTTTACAGAATGACGAGACAATAACAAACTCTACCAATGGATATGTAGAAGTTGGTGGAAGTCTTACGGGTACTGGAACAATTTCAGGTTTTGATGCCCACCTAAATGATCAGACAGGAACACAATATACTCTTGCTGCAAGCGATAACGGTAAAGTTGTGACTCTTAACAATGCAGGTGCCATAACAGTAACTATAAATATTGGTCTTGGTGATGGGTTTAACTGTCTTCTTGTCCAGAAAGGTGCAGGGCAGGTAACAATATCTGCTGGAGTTAGTGTGACGGTAGTTAATAGAAGCTCTGAGACTAAGACGGCTAACCAGTACGCAGTAGTCAGTGTCATAAATATTGGATCAGAGAACTATATACTTTCAGGTGATACGGGTTCGTAGAATTTTAAATATTTATATATATTTAAAAAAATATACTCATAAACCCTAAGTCATATGAAGAAGATTAATCTACTACTTACTCTATTTCTCATTTTCTTTACTTTTAGTAACACATTCTCTCAAGGGAAAATACCTAAAGATAAAAGACAACTCATAGATATTGTTGAAGGAAAAAAAGAAAGGCTTATTGAAATCAGCGATAATATCTGGGAGGCTGCAGAGACCTCACTAGAGGAATTCAAGTCAGCAAAATATCTCTCTGACTACGCCGAGGAGAATGGCTTCAGGGTTGAGCGTGGTGTCGCTGGGATGCCTACAGCATTTATTGCAGAGTACGGTTCAGGAAAGCCAATAATTGGTATTATGGGTGAGTATGATGCTAACGCAGGGATATCTCAGAAGAAGCAACCAACAAAAGAGCCCCTGGTGAAGGGGGCAGCAGGTCACGGCTGTGGACATAATATCTTTGGAACGGCGAGCCTTGGTGCTGCTATTGCAATAAAGGAAATGATTGAGTCAGGACAGATCTCAGGGACCGTTCGATTCTATGGTACGCCAGCAGAGGAGACAATATTTGGTAAGGTATGGATGGTGAGAGAGGGACTCTTTGATGACCTTGACCTCTGTATGGACTGGCACCCAAGCTCAGAGATAGCTGCAAGTACACAGAGCAGTAAGGCGCTTGTTGATTTCAGGTTAAAATTTTATGGGAATGCAGCACACGCCTCTGGTGACCCGTGGAATGGAAACAGTGCGGTAGATGCGATGGAGCTCTACACTACTGGGTTAAATTATTACAGGGAGCACATCAAGCCTACGGCAAGAATCCACTACGACATTGAGAAAGCTGGTGATGTAGTTAATGTTGTCCCTGAGTACGCCCAGATTTGGACAAGACTACGAGAGAATGATAGATCTGAGGTCGACGTTCTCTATGAGAGAGCAAAAAAAATTGCTGAAGCCGCCTCGATGATGGCAAATGTAAGACATGAGCTTGAGCTAATCTCTGGGATATATGAGATAATCCCAAACAGGGAGGGTGCAGGTATCATGCAGAAAAATCTTGAGATGTTAGGAGATATCAAGTACTCTGAGTATGAAATTGATTACGCAAATACTATTCTCAAAGAAGCTGGTAAAGAGCAGCAGGGGATAGATGGTACTGTAAAACCACTCAAGCCAACTCTTCCTGCTCAGGGAGGGTCAACTGATGTCGGAGACGTGAGTCAGGTTGTTCCGGTTGTACGACTTGGTGTGACTACTGCAGCGAAGGGTGGGCCATGGCACTCATGGGCGGTAGTAGCTTGTACGGGGATGTCTATTGGTCATAAATCTCTTGTCTACGCGTCAAAAATTTTGTCTATGACAATGCTTGATTTCTATAAAAATCCAAGGATGATAGATGCGGTTAAGAAAGAATTTATAGAGAGGAAAGGGGAGAAAGTTTATGAGCCAAGAATTCCTCCTGGGCCACCTAAACTCATTGACTAATCGTTTTTAACGTCATATTTTTTTGGGGCAAATAAGAATCCGAAAGCCTTTGCGCCCTCTTTCGTGTGGACTTTATGATGGACATAGTGAGCGTTCATTATCCTTTTCATGTACGCACTCTTCGCCTTAAAATTTATTTTAATTCTTCTGTGTACGATCACATCGTGAAAGATCACGTACGCGGCTCCATAGAGAAAAATTCCAACACCAAAATATTTTAACACGTCATAAGCTTCGTAGGTATATCCAAAGTAAATGAGAAGTATAGATGGTATAGAGAAGACAACTGCAAAAAGATCATTCATCTCAAGGAAATGATCATGCTTCTTGTGGTGGGATTTATGCCAGCTCCATAATATTCCGTGCATGATATACTTATGAGTAAACCACGCAACACCTTCCATAAAAATAAATGTGCCTAATACTATAAGAATATTTGTAACCATATCTAAAACGCTAATATTTTTTCTTTCACTTCTTCCATCAGCCACATCGGTGTAGATGTTGCCCCACAAACTCCAACTTTCTCGTTTTCTATAAACCACTCTCTTTTTATCTCCTCGGAGGTTGATACGAAATACGAGTTCTCATTGTTTTTCTTACACACATTAAATAATGCGTTGCCATTTGATGACTTAGTCCCAGAAACAAAAATTATCTTATCATAGTTGGTGGAGAAGTCCTGAAGTTGAGTATCTCTATTGCTTACCTGCCTGCAAAGAGTATCATTCACATTTATTTCGAGCCCAGACTTGGTTAATTTTGTTACTATCTCGTAAAATTTTTCTTTACTTTTTGTTGTCTGTGAGTAGAGGGTAATTGAGGGTGGGAGTGAATCAATATCTAGCTCATTTATATCTTGGAATACCACTGCATCTTTTCCTGTCTGACCTATAAGACCCTTTACTTCAGGATGACCATGTTTACCGTATATATATATCTTCTCATTTTTATCATGTGATTTTTTAATTCTATTCTGGAGTTTTAGAACTACAGGACATGATGCGTCAATAAGAGTGATATTATTTTTGATAGCTAGTTCATATGTTGATGGCGGCTCACCATGCGCTCGGATCAGAACTTTAATATCTTTCATACTATCAAGCTTCTCATGATCGATAATTTTTAACCCCATCTTCTCAAGTCTTTTCACTTCTCTATCGTTATGGACTATATCTCCAAGGCAATATAATTCACCCTCTTCTTTAAGTATGTCTTCTGCCATCTCAATAGCGTACTCGACGCCAAAGCAGAATCCAGATTTCGAATCAATAGTTACATCTAATGATAACATTTTGCAAAGGTACTCTATAAATTTTTATAAATGTTTAGACTGAAATTTTTCATAAAAAGTTACGTTCATCAACAGAAGTAACATGCTATAGAAAAAATCTTCGATAGGGATAGTAATGAATCGAATAGATAAGTTCTCGTTATTATTATACCAAACCACTGGATCAGTTTCATAGTTAAAATCAAAATTACCGTCTGTAAGTATACCATTCACTATAATGAACGGTATCAGATGAAACAAGTACGAGATGAGAAAGTACGAGTGGTATGATTTTTTTTTGAAAGTTGTTATCAATAAAAAACCCCCACAAAATAAAAAATTCCAGAAAGTATAGCTCTTCTCATAGTTTACAAATGAAGTCACTAGAAGTATAACACCTACTGACATTAAGATATTTCTTGATACCTCTTCAATTTTTTTTAGCTCAAAAAAATACTTTACAGATTCGTAAATGAATACACAAGAGAACGGAATAATTAAAAAGAATAACCACTCTTCAATAGGTAGATCAAGAATATTTATATTAGTTGTGTGTGTCTCACTAAATCCCCAAACACCATTTTTAGTGAATATTATATCCCACGCTATAAAGAAAGCACCAGTTATGAACACAGAAGGAAATAAAAATTTGAATTTTTTTGAGTACTCAAATCTCTTGTCCCAAGACGCTAGTAGAGGGAAAAAGATTGTGAAGAGAAGAAGCTTAAAATACAAAGTCATCTATAGTGGGTTGATATATGTTGATAATAATATGATAAGTTTTTTAAAGTTAGAAACTCTGACTCTTTTTGTTTTTAGCTCATCTGCACTTAGTCTTTTGATTTTGTTGAGAAGTTCTCTGTAATAACTAAATGACAAATATACCCCTGATCTAGCAGCTGATGGAAGCTTTTTTATCCCTAGAAGTGCGTGATTAAATTCACTCTCGATATCATCTTCTATCTCTATTTTTTGATCTGAGGACAGACTTAAATACTCTACATGAGGGAAATAAACTCTTCCCCTCTCCTCATAGTCACTTTTAATATCTCTTAAAAAATTTACTTTCTGAAAGGCAGAACCTAAGCTTACAGCGTATGGCTCAAGGTCTTTATATTCGTTTTCATTATCACAAAATACTTTTAGACACATAAGTCCTACAACTTCAGCTGACCCGTGAATATATTTTTTATACTCTTCTTTGGTAAAAGACTTTTTTGATAAGTCCATCCTCATACTATCAAGAAACGCTTGGATGTGCTTTTTTTCTATTCCATACTTATTCACAACGAGCTGAAAAGAGTGGAGGACTGGATTCGTTGAGAATTTATTTTCAATAGATGTGAAGGTGTCTTGCTCAAACTCAGAAAGGATTTTATTCTTATCTAATTCATGGAATGTGTCAACAATCTCGTCTGCAAATCTCACAAATCCATATATACTGTAGATTGGTTCATGAATTTTTCTGTGAAGAGTATAGATTCCTAATGAAAATGACGTACTGTACTTTTTTGTAATTAACTCACTGCAGTTAGTACTTACATCATTATACAATTCAACTTCTCTACTCATAAATTTATCCTCTGCACTTATCTAATATTTTAGATTTATATTCAGAGTCTGACTTTAAAATATCAAAGAATGATTCAATATATGATGTTACTCTTAAGAACTCTTTCTCTCCAATACCATCTTTGTATGAATTTATTATCTTGAAAAGATTTTCTTCTTTAGATAGATATAAATTTCTCATATTAGAAAATACTGTTGGGTCTCTTCTGCAAAGACCACGATATACTCTCTCAGTAACTTTTGAGATATTTAGCATTGGGTTTGGCTTAGCATAGAAAGCATTAACTAATCCACTATGATCAAAATCATACGGAATAGCTTCCAGTTTACTTCCATTAAAAAACATTTCTACATTATGTTGGTAGGCCATCGACCAGTCAGTATTCCCAATCATATAAGAGAATAGCGCAAAATTAATTGCTGAGGAATCTGAGACTGTAAGAGGGCTGACTCTTCTTTTTGGAAATTTTTTAATTTCATTTCTTTCTGCTACATTATCATCATCTTCAATCAGAAAAGCAAATACCTGATGCTCAATAATTTTATTTCCTTTTATTTCATTAATAGTTAGAGAAACAGCCTGAGTTTTAAGGTGTATGTCTGAGAGCTCTTCAAATAATTTATAGGCAATCATCTCTTTGTAAACTAACTCATCTTTCCCACTCTCATTCTGACAAGGAACAACTAGCTTGAGTTTTCTATTATTTTCAAACATGGTGTTTTCTGCTTGATTTTTTTTGATTTCTATCCTCATAGGCTTGAAATAACAAATCTTTTTTCTGAAGTTTCCTCTAACTCTAATCCTTGCTGTTAGAGAGTCCTCTGCTACACCGTTTGCTGAGAAGACCATTGTTGATTTTATAAATGTCGAGTCGTTGGTATCTTTATAGAGCTCTTTGAAATCTAACGTTATCTCAGCTTTTAGATTTAAATTATCAGAAAATAAATCTATATTTTGGGAGTACGCTAAATTTTGAAATCCAAAAAAATATAAAAGTGATAATAATAGAATTTGTTTAGTTTGTTTAGTAAATTTCATATTTATGACGTTAAAAAAATATACAAGCGCTTTAAATTTTAGAACTCTAATTTCTGTAATTATTTCTTTGATTGCAACTTGGATGGCATATAAGTATCAATTAACATATAACTTAGATTTAACTATAATTTCTGTTGCTGTAGTTTTTCCAATTGTTTTCACTCTGGGAAGTGCTTTCCAGAGGAGAGAGAAAGCTCTCGAACATCTAGGAAGAGCAAAAGGTGCACTTGCTTCTATCAAGTATTGTTTTTCTGTGTCAAAAAAGGTTTCTGATGCTGAAAAGAAAAAAGTTTATGATCAAATAGCTGATGTAAAAAGTAATTTCATTTCATTTCTTTACTCAAGCTCTAACGACAAAAGGGATCTTAATATTTCATTAACCAAAATTCAAGATTTTATTCAGTTACATAGGGACTCTTTAGGAAGTAGTCTCTCGCTCAGAGTGTACAGGCTAATGAGGGATGTTATAATGGGTATTGAGAACTCAATTGCGATAAAAGTCCATAGGACCCCTCAGAGTATCCGCGCATATTGTGAGTTGTTTATTTATATATTTCCCTTCTATTATGCCCCAACTTTAATATATAATATTGGTAATGCTTCTGTTGGACTTGAGATTGGATCTACGTACGGTGGTTCAGAGTATTTTGATCCAACGGTACTTGTATACGCATTAAATATTATAATTTCTTTTATTTTAATATCACTATTTAATGTCCAAGAGCAGATAGAGAATCCTTTCGATCAGGATGGGATGGACGATATTAAGCTTGAGAATTATGAGCTAGACTATTAGCTCTTTGCAATACTTTTTGAAATTTCTTTAGAAACTACATTCCCAGAAATTAAAGATGGAGGTACTCCTGGCCCAGGAACAGTAAGCTGACCACAGAAAAATAAATTATTTAATTTTTTATTTTTTAGTCTTGGTTTTAGGATAGCGGTCTGATATAATGTGTTTGCGAGTCCGTAAGCATTTCCCTTAAAGGAGAAATAATCTTTCTTAAAATCAGAGATTGCATAGCTTTTTTTATAGATAATATGTTCTTTAATTTTTTGGTTTGTAAGTTTTTCTAATCGTGAGAGTATTAGGTCAAAATATCTATCTCGAGTAATTTTATTATCCTCCAGATCAGGAGCGATAGGGATAAGCAAAAACATATTCTCACATCCTTTAGGAGCTACACTTGAGTCTGACTGTGAAGTGAATGACGCATAGAATAGGGGCTCTGAGGGCCATCTTGGGGTGGTATATATTTCTTCAGCATGTTTCTCGAAGTCTTTGTCAAAGAAGAGGCAGTGGTGAGAGATATTTTTAAGTTTTTTATCAATACCTACATAAAATAAAAGTGAGGAAGGCGCAAGAACTCTTTTATTCCAGTAAGACTCGGAGTAATTTCTGTACTTGTGTTCTAGAATATTTTGATCAAAATGATGGTAGTCTCCAGAACAAACTACATAGTCAGCATCAAATGTTTTTTCTGTAGTGATAATATGAGTTACTGAGTTATTAAAATATGCAAGTTTCTCAACTTCTTGATTCACATAGAATTTTACTCCTTTCTCTTCTGCAAGCGCAACCATAGCTTCAATAATTTTGTTCATTCCACCATCAGGGTACCACGTACCTAGTTTTATATCTGCGTAGTTCATCAGACTGTAGAGTGCTGGAGTATTTTTTGGTGTAGCACCTAAAAAAAGTATAGGAAATTCAAGGAGTTTGATAAGTCTCTCATCATTAAAGTACTTTCTTATATGTTTATGCATAGACTGAAAGACATCGAGTTGAAAAATTCCAGAGAACGTTTCTCTGTCTAGAAACTCCGTCAGAGAAAGTCCAGGTTTATATACTAAATTTTGTATACCAACTTTATATTTTTTTTCCGCTTGCTCTAAAAATTTATCGAGTTTTTCACCACTTCCCTCCTCAATACTTTCAAATAAATCTTTAAGAGCAGCATAATCTGAGGGAATATCTATCACCTCGTCTTTAAAAAACACTTTGTATGAAGGATCAAGCCTATTAAGTTTAAGGTAATCACTTATTTTCTTTCCAAAATCATTAAAATATTTTTCGAAAACATCTGGCATCCAGTACCATGATGGACCCATATCAAACGTAAATCCCTTCGAGTTGAATTTACGAGCTCTCCCTCCTAATTTAGAATTTTTCTCTAATATGAAGACGTTATGACCTTGATCTGCTAAATATGTTGCTGCAGATAGCCCTGAGAATCCGCTCCCTATAACACAAATATTTTTTTTTCTATTCATCTAAGTTTAGGTAACAATTAATCCACTCACTATCAAATTTCATTTTATGCTTTTTATAAAAGTTTATCCCTATTTCATTCCATTCAAGAACCTGAAGTGAGATCCCAACGCATAATTCTTTTTTTGCAAATACTTTTATCTCATTAAAAATTTTATCTCCTATGCCCTTTCTTCTGTTCTCTTCTCGAATTACCAGATCTTCAATGTATAGAACTTTTCCTTTCCATGTTGAGTACCTAAAGTAAGTAATGGCTATACCTAAAATTATTCCATCTTCCTCCGCAACAAAGAGATCGTATACTTTGTCTTTTCCAAATCCATCCCTTTCAAGCCTCGCCACAGTATTTGTCACCTCCTTTAAAGCATGCTCATATTCAGCTAACTCTTTGATTAGTTCTAGGACATGGGGTGTATCTTCCTTTATTCCCTTCCTAACCATCATACTGTAATTTTTTTAAATGTAGTATAAGGGTGTAGTACCTCAGGAATATAAATTGTGTCTCCATCAATATGAGTTTCTAAGATAGCTGCAACAATTCTTGGGAGTGCTAAGGCAGACCCATTTAGTGTGTGGGCAAGATACTTCTCCTTGCCATCCCTGATTTTTAAATTCATTCTATTTGCCTGATAACTTTTAAAGTTACTCACTGAGCTACATTCAAGCCATCTCTGCTGACCAGGAGCAAAAACTTCAAAGTCATAAGTGATGCTTGAAGAAAAACCTAAGTCTCCTCCACATAAGAGAAGTTTTCTGTATGAAATCTCAAGTGACTGTATTAAATTCTCAACATAACTACACATTGCTTCAAGAGCAGTTTCAGAATTTTTTGAACTTTCAATCTGAACTATTTCAACTTTATCAAATTGATGGAGTCTATTTAACCCTCTCACGTGAGCACCCCATGATCCAGCCTCTTTCCTGAAACAAGGAGTATAGGCTACATTTTTGATTGGTAAATCTTTTTTATCTATTATCTCCTTTCTGTACACATTCGTCACAGGTACTTCGGCTGTTGGAATCAAAAATAAATCTTCTCCCTCAATTTTATACATCATCCCTTCTTTATCTGGGAGTTGCCCTGTGCCAAATCCTGAATCTTCATTGATAAGAACTGGAGGTTGAATTTCAATGTATCCATTTTTTTCAGCTTCATCAAGAAAATAGTTTATGAGTGCTCTCTGAAGTTTTGCTCCTTTATCAATATAAACTGGAAATCCAGCCCCTGTAATTTTATTTCCTTTCTCAAAATCTATAAGGTTAAACTCTTTGATAATATCCCAATGAGGTCTAGAAGTGTTTTTATATGTATTTGAAATTTCTTTAGTGAGAAGAATAATATTATCATTCTCATTAGTTCCACTTGGAACCAATTTGTCCGGGATATTTGGGATACTTACAAGAATTTCCTTAATTTTTTCTTCTGTGTTTTTTAAAAGCTCTCCCATGGCTTTTGACTCCTCCTTTAGCCTTGAGGATGTATTCTTTAGATGCGCTATATTTTTATTTCCAGACTGAATCTGATTTCCAATTTCTCTAGCAATAGAATTTGATTCAGTTA
>JAYPDR010000050.1:0-10700 GCA_038125345.1 Marinoscillum sp.
GTTAAAGTCGCTATTACTGATCTTGAGAGAGCAGTTGAGATTGACAAAAACAACTTTCTTGCTTATGCTTTTTTGATGGCTAAACATATTGTTGTGGGAACAATAGGCAATATGCTACCCTCTGAAGAAATTGATATTTTAAAAGGCAAAGAGTATATAGATAAAATGATTTCAATTAATCCTAATAATTCTTTCGGTGTTACAATGGCCGGAAATTATGAAAGAAGTATAAGTAATTTTGAAAAAGCAATTGAATATTATACTCAAGTTGGTGAAATACCATCAGAAGATAATTACACTGTTTACGCATCCAATCATTACTTAGCTTTAACAAATACATTTTTAAATAATTACGCTGTAGCTGAAGATTTTTTTAGAAAAAATATTGAAGAAGCTTCAAGCAGCTATAAGAGACAAGCTTTATGGTTTATGGGAAATCTTCATATATACAATGGAGACTTTGATAGAGCAATAGTCGCTCTTGATGAATATATAGAAAAAATACCAGGTCTTGAATTAGCAACTAATGTTGAAAATAATCAAAGGGCTGGAATTCATTTTGCTAAATTTTTATGTTACTCTCACAATCAACTTGAAAGTGAATCAAAAGAAGAAATTGAAAAACATTTAATCTTTCGAAATAAAAATTTAGAATTAATAAAAGGTTCATTAACTGAAGATCAATATTTATCTAGAAAAAAATTCATTAATAATTTTTCATTTTTAATAAATGCATGGCATGATGTATTATTTGGAAGGTATGATGACGCAAGATCAAAACTCAAAGAGGTAAAAGAATATGGAGACTCTGAGATTAAAAATACACCATGGGCACTTTATGATTATAATGCAATAAATGGAATTATAAGTCTGAATGAGGGGGATTTTGAGAAAGCAAAACTTGAGTTTGAAAAGAATACTGGACTGACAGGGGGATACTTAGATTTAGATGTAGAGTACTTTGACTATTTCTATGCATTGGCTCTAAAAGGAACTGGCAAAGATGATGAAGCATCTAAAATCCTAGATAGAATTGCTAACGCAAATTTCTATGGATATGCAAGAGGGCTAGTAAGAGAACTTGCAAAAAGTCAGATCTAGAATATAGGGATTTTTATGAAAAAGCTAATTATTCTTCTTTTTATTATTACCTATAATGCATTATCTCAATCTAACTTTAATATTGAAAAATTTGAAATTACAGATTTATCATCTGAAAAAATTAACTCTGTTTTTTTAGATAATAAAAACTTTTTTTGGATAAGTACTCCTGAGGGATTGAATAGATTTGATGGAAATACAAATACCATCTTTAAATCAAATCCATTTGATAGCACAACTTTATCCAATAATTTCATAAATGAAATTTTCCAATTAGATAATAAAGGGACATTTATAAAATCAAACCAAGGGCTTGACTTTTTTTCTTACTCAAAAAATAGTTTTCAAAGAATAGACATTTCCTCTCCTGTACATCATAAAAAACATGAAGAAAATTTATATGTGACTTCAAAAAATGATGGAGTTTATATAATTAACCTTGAAAATTACTCCATAAATAATTTAAAATTTGACCCTAGAAATCCTCTCTCAATATCATCTTCAAATTTCAATAATTATCAAAATGAAATTCTATTAATAGTAGATGATTATATTTGGATAGGAACAAATTATGGACTAAATAAATACAATTTAAAGACTAACGTAAATAAAAGATTTTATGAATCCGAAAATAGTAACTCTTTAAGATCAAATTTAATTAATGACTTATTTTATATAACTAATAAATTTTCTAGCAATACCTTTACTGTTACTGAACAAATATTGGCATCTACTGAAAATGGATTATCATTAATAAATCCTTTAAATAATGAAATAAAAAATTATTCAACATTTAACAATGTAGATGTTTATAATGTTTTTTCAGATGATGACGATATTTATATTCAGACAGAAAATGGAGTTTATATAGTTTTAGGTATAACAGAAGAAGAAATATCAACAAAAAAAATTACTAATTCTGAAAAAAGATCTAAAATAAATAGAATAACAGACAATGAATTTATTGTATTCAATCAATCATCTAACTCTTTCAAAAGAATCATTAAAAATAGAAAGGATTTCAGTGAGATAGAAATAACTCTCCCTCCAAATTTAAATCTAAAAGATATTAAAAATTATAAAGGAGCTTTCTACCTTTCTACTGAAAGAGGAGTTTATTTAGTTAAAGAAAAACTTAAAAGTCTCGCTACTAAAAATGAAGACCTTCAAGAAGATGAAAAAATAATATCTATAAAAGAAAATGATTACTATAGAATTATTATAACTAATTCTAGATTATTAATTTATGAAGAAGACGAATTGTATAACTCTTTTGACCTTGGTGAGCTAATAGATGTTAAATCAATAGAAAATGCTTCTATATTCCTCGATGAAGATGAATATTTATATATAGGGACTGATAAACTTACAGTATTAGATCTTTACACTGATGATATTTATTCATATGCCCATAGCAGTGATGATCCAAACTCATTATTGAACGGAAATATTAATAATCTAGCTTTGATTGTTGATGAGAATGAGCAGAAAGAACTATGGATTTCTCTAAACAATGGCATTTCAATTCTTGATATTGAAAATGAGTCTTTTAAAAACTTCAAATATAATCCAAGATCAAAAAATCAGTTACCAAATGGATTTTCTTCTGTTATTAAGTTATCTAATAATGATATAATAATTTCGAATATAAATACTGGTTTATATAGATACTCTAAAAATTTAGATTTAATTAAACATTATATATTTGATATCAACGACAAATCAAGTATTACAAGTTCATCAATAACCAGTCTCATTGATTACAACAATGAAATTTACATAGGAACAAATGGAGATGGTCTGTTCATATATGAAAATGACTCCTTAGGATTTAAAAACTTTACTACATTCAATGGCTTATTATCAAATAATATTTTAGGGTTTTTAAAAACATATCAACATTTATTCATTCTAACAGATAAAGGAATAAATTATTTTGACTTTGAAGTTATGTCCTCTTTAACAGATGGGAATAATAATAATTTGAGAAATATAAATAATGAAGATGGATTGATCATTGAAAGCTTCATTAAAAATGGAATGAGTTTTTATGACGATTTCTTATATGTATTTTCTGAAACTAATATTCAAAAAATAGATTTCTATAATATTTTTATAGATTATGAAAGTCCAATAATAAGTTTAGTTTCCTCAAAAATTATTGATGAGAATTATGATGAAATAAAGTTAGAAATTAAAGATTCAATAGTAAATCTTACAAATGATATTACAAATATTGAGTTCTCTTTATCATCACCATCATTTTATAAAACAAATAATACTCAATTATTTTATAAATTAGAACCTCTTAATTCTACATGGACTAATCTTGCTACAGAAAGAAAAATAATTATTCAAAGTGCCGGATTTTCAAAAAGTAATTTTGCAGATAATAAAATTTTACTCTCTTACGGAGATTATAAATTAAGGATTAAATCATCAAATAGCTCTGGAATAGAAAGTCAGAATCAGATAGCGTATACAATATCAGTTACCCCTCCATGGTATCTAACTATTTATGCATTTATATCATATGTGATAATTTTAATTTCATCAATCTATCTCTATGTAAAATTTAGTCAAGAAAGAACAAAAAAATTAATGGAAGATAAGAGAAAAGAGGAAGAGCTAGAAGAGGCGCATAATCTTCAAATGGGTCTATTAGCTAAAGAAATGCCAAAGAGAAAAGACCTTGATATAAGTACATATATAAAATGTGCTACAGAAGTTGGTGGTGATTATTATGACTTCATTGAGTTTAATGATGGAAGTTTATTAGTGATCTGTGGAGATGCTACAGGACATGGAACAGCTTCAGGAATGATGGTTTCAATTACTAAAGCTGGTCTCCTTGGAATAGACTCTAAAGATCCTAACTACATAATGAAAACACTTAATAAGATTATAAAAAAAGTTGATATTGGAAGGTTGAGGATGAGTTTAAACTTGGCACACTTTCAAAATGGATCTATGAAATTAAGTTCTGCTGCAATGCCTCCAATATATCATTTTGAAAAAAAGAAAAATAAATTAGATGAAATTCAAATTTCAAATCTTCCATTAGGTGGATTAATGACTGAAGACTTCACAGTTTTAGATAAAAAGTTTTCGAAAGGAGATGTTTTAGTTATGATTTCAGATGGATTACCTGAAGCTCCTAACAATAATGGTGACTTACTAGATTATAATGCAGTGAAAGAATGTATTGAAAAGAATTGTTTAAAAACTGCTGAAGAAATTAAAGATGAGCTAGTTAATTTATCTGAAAATTGGCTTCAAGGAATTCATAATCCAGATGATATTACTATAGTAGTCTGCAAAAAGTTAGTTGATTAATTCTAGTGTTTATAGAGCCAAACATCTATTGGTTTTGATTTTCCTTTAACTTCTATTGAAGGTATTTTTTTAAAATTGAATTCATCACCTATTAAATCTTTCACAGATCTAGATATTAAAATTTCTCCTGATTTAGCGTGTGAACAAAGTCTTGCGCCAAGGTTTATAGTATCACCTATGACAGTATAATTCATTTGCTGCTCTGATCCAATATTTCCAGATACAGCTTTACCTTGATTTATTCCAATGCCAATTTTTAAAGGCTCATATCCTTCTTTAATTATCTTTTCATTGAACTTATCAAGAGCTTTAAACATTTCTACTGCAGTTTTAACAGCATTAATAGTATCTCCTTCACCCTTTAGTGGAACTCCATAAAGAACCATTAACTCATCTCCCACTATTTTATCAAGAGTCCCATTATACTTAAAAACAACATCAATCATTGATTTAAAATATTTATTCAAAATTTTAACAATTTCTGATGGTGATAATTTCTCAGACATACTTGTAAAACCTCTTATATCAGAAAAAAGAATGGTTACATCACTTTCTTCACCTCCCAAATTCAAAGAATCTTCATTCTCTAATAGTCTATCAACTATATTTTTAGAAACATACTTTTTGAATGTTGATTTAATCTTATTTATTTTAGATAAATCATCAATTGCTATCACAATACCTGAAAATTCTTTTTTCTCATCAAAAACAGGAGAAAAAGAAATATTAACACTAATTTTTTTACTTTTTGATTTTAATAAAAATTCATTTTCAAAAACTCTCTTTTGAAGAGATTCAACATTTTGAATTAAATCTATAATTTGATCATTTTTTTCAAAGAGTATCATATAATGATTACCTATAATCTCCTCTTTTGATTTACCAAGTAACCTATCAGCTTCTGTATTTGTAAACTGAATCTCTCCAAATAAATTAATTTCAATAATTCCTGTGGTAATAGAGGACATTATATTATCATTAAGTTTTTTAGATTTTATTAGAGATTCTAATAATTTAATATTTTGATATGCAATGCTTGTCTGCATAGAAATAGCTTCAAGTAGTTTTAGATCATTATCAGTAAAATCGCACAGTCCACTTCTTGTTTCTTTATCAAATAGAATAAGTGCACCAACTAATTTTTTATCATATATAATTGGACTAATTAATGAAAATTGAGAATCAAAAAGATCATTATTGAAATTATCTTTTTTATTAATAATAAAAGACTTCATTTCAGATTCTAGTTTATTTAAAAAACCTGACCTTGCATTAAACATTTGTTTTTTTATCTTTTCTTCATCTAAATTAAAAACTGAAACAGGATCGAAAATATTAGAAATTTCATTTTTCAATAAAATTAATCCTTTAGAGGAATTTAAAATAGATGAAGATAAGGTTAATACATTAAAGAAAAGATCATCAAGATCATCAAGAGAATTTATTGTATTAGTAAGATCTAAAAGAGTTTCTAACTCTAGATATTTTTCATTAAGATCCCTATTCTTTTTAAGAAGCTGCTTTTCTAAGTCTTCAACTGATCTTTTTGGAGCAGGGCCACTCATTTACTATTAAGATAACTTTTCAACTCCTGAGTCTACAGAGTCATAAACTTCACAGTATTTAGTTATACCCATAATATTAAAAGTTTTTTCAACAATGGAAGCTAAATTAGTAAAAGCTAATTTTCCATCTACACTCTGAAGTTTTTCAATAATTTCAATTAAGATAGAAACTCCTATACTATTTACAACTTTGGAGTCGCTCATATCAACAAGAAAATTAACTTTACCCTCCTCAAGTTTTTGATTAAATACTTCTAGTACTGCATCTCCTGCAACATTATTAAAATAACCTTCTGTAGCAATAATAACTACTCCATTATTTTCTTGAACATTTTTAATAGGATTACTCATTATCTTCTCTTTTTTTAGTCATAGTTACAGTTGTTCCTGTTTCATCGCTATCATACTCTACGGTATCCATTAACTCAGAAACTAGTTGGAGTCCCCACCCTCTTTTCCTCTCATCAGTGTTAAGTTTATTATCGATGTTGGGTATTTCAACTTTTGATTTATCAAAACCAACACCTTTGTCTTTAACTTTTATTGTTAGTTTGTCAGAAGACACAATAAAATGTATAAAAATCTCTTTGGTCTTAGAATGTTCAAATGCATTAATACAAGATTCAATAATTGCCATACTAATTTCACCTGTTTTTTCTTCAGATAAATTCATATGTTTAGCAATAACTTCAGCAGTCTTAGTAGCTGACAATTCTATATCAGGTATTACTGGTAATTTAAGTTCAACAACTGGATTATTCTTATTCATAACTAAAGATAATTAGTAAAAAATTTTTAAACAATAAAGTAATATAACTTTTAAAATAGATTTAATTTTTTTTAATTACTACAAAAGTAACATCAGAATCTTCAGTGATAAAATTTACCCATTTAAGATTTGTTGATGAGGAGTCAGATAAAATACTGGAAAAATTTGTAAAATTATATCCGTCAAATCGATCCATGCCACTCTGTGATCCAATCCAAATATATCCAAGTTTATCTTGAAAAATATAATTTGATCCATCCATAGCAGTACCTTGTTCAACACCATATTTCTCAAAATCATAATCCGATACATCTAAAAAAGATTGTGATTTTACAAGTAAATTATTTATTATAATTAAAAGAAAAAGTATAAAATGAGATTTCAAAATTTAAGAATTAAAAGAATATATTTTCATTTTAAATTATTTAAATATTTTCAATTAGAGAAGAATAATAGACAAAAGTTTCTGAATTTCTATTAATTATATATTTTAACACAATGTTTTAAAATTTCAGATTTACTTATATGGAAAGAAGAAATATCATCTCTAATTATTGGCAATTAATTGATTACAACGTTCATCATATTCAACACTCAGAGCTCAAAGCTTCTTTAATTTTGACAGCTTATGGACTTGTCTTCGGCTTAGCCTATGATGTAAGTAGTAACCTGTATATACCAGAAGGATTCAAATATTTATTTTATGTTTTAATTCTAGCATTTATATTTTTTACTCTCTCATCTATATTCTTTGCATTTAAAACATATATTCCAAGAATAAATCAAAAATTAAAAAAATCTGTTTTCTTCTTCCATGATATCAATTTTTATTATAAAGAAGCTGATGTTTACAGCAAGGAATTAATAAGTGTTATGGATAATGAAAAAAAACTTAAAGAATTATTAGCTGAACAAGCATTTATAAATGGTGTTATTGCATCAGATAAATACGTAAATGTGACAAAAGCAATAAGGTTTATGATATACTCATTTAGTACATTAATTATCTCCGTGCTACTTGAGTTATTACTGATGTGAGTCTAATATCTTTTTAGCTGCTAAAATATTTTTCTGATTTTGATTATTGAATTCTTTTGACATAAAATCTGTAAAGAAGGAGTGTTTTTTTAAAAATTCATATTGAATTTTGTGAAATTCTTTATCATCTTTTATTATCCCACAATTAAACCATTCATCCATCAATAATGGGGAAATTTGGCTAAAATCTTTTGAACCTAAGTATTCTAGATCTGCATCACGTATTATAGACTCTAGTAAATTATTAGGTTTCTTTGATAAATTAGTAACTAAAATTAAAGATTCAATTTTTTGAATATCTTCTAAAGAAAAATTATAGTTAGGAAGGATTTCTTTTGAAAGCCTTACTCCAATTTCCTCATGGTTTTCATGAGTTTGAATAAATCCATAATCATGTAATAGGCTTGCTGTTAATAAGATAGTTAACTCTTTTTTCTCAATATTATAATAATTAGCTATATGGTAAGAAGCATTTATAACTCTTAATGTATGGTCTAAGTTATGATATGTATAATTTGGATGTAACTTATGACTTAAATCATAAATAATTTTTTCTCTTAGAGATTGATTAATTAGAATTTGAGGATCATTCATTGGTTAATCTGTTATATAAATTTAATAATATTAAAAAAAAAATAAAATAAATATTATTTTGCTTTTATATGAGACAGAAAGACACACAATACAAATCTATTTTTTTTCTAAGTTTTTATTTTCTCTCAAGTTATGTCTTTGGACAGACTGTAGTAAATACCGAATCTAAACTTAATCAAATAGATTCAGCATTTCATTTATTTTTAGATGGAATGGGGGATTACAAAAAAGGAAATATTGATTTTTTAATGATTAGATCAAACTTAACCATTGGCTCAAGATTCAAAGAAAAAAATTTATGGAGAATGACATTCTCAAATGATTTTCAGAAATTTAATGGAAATCCGTTTAAAAATGCAATAGCTGGTCAATTGAGATATAATAATTTTTATAACCTAGAAAAAAATCACTCTATTTTTATGTTCATTCAATTAGGGAAAAGTATGAGATCTATGTTAGATAGAAGATTTTTAGTTGGAGGCGGAGTTAGAAATAGAATTACTCCCTCTGAAAATTCTGGGTATATAGATATTGCATACGGAGCATTTTATGAAAATGAAAAATACCCTAGCTATGTTATAAATGAAAGAGATGATTTTCCATCATCTATTGAATATCCTTCCAAAGCTTATAACAATATTAGATTATCATTTAATGTATTTACTAGATTAAAATTAAATGAGCATTGGAATTTAGTTTCAGTTATTTATTCTCAATGGAAACATAACTATTTAAGAGATCACAGAGTATTTATAGATAGTACTTTAAATTATATTATTTCAAAATCTACAACTATTTTTATAAAGTTTAACTCAAAAATTCAATCTCGACCATACGTTCCTTTTATAGCGAATGAAACTGATACTTTAATTGGATTTAGAGTTAATATATAAAAAAAAGCTTCTAAAAATTAGAAGCTTTTAATTAAGTAGATAAAAAAAATTATTTACTAGAATCAGTTCCCTCGTAAAAAACTACCTGATATATAACTGATTTATAAAACTGTCCATTAGGAAGCAATTCATTTATTTGAGCCAAACCCTCTGGAACTACTACATCACTAGGGAATGGACTTAGAGCTGCACTCATTGAAGTAAAATGATCAATAGTAGCAACACTCCAATTGTAACCTGATCCTGTAGGAGAAACTACTTGATGAATTTCCCATCCTGCCCATCCAGAATTAGCATCATTAACATATTTTGTGATAAATGGCTTCCAAATTGTGTTTTGAAGATTTACAAACTCACTAACATTTGTTGGATTAGCATAATTAATTTTTATATAATTACCTGGTTTTGGAGTTTCTGGAAAAACCTGAATAGCTGGGGTAGAATAGGCTGTACCTAAAACTCCAGCATCTTGAACAGGCTTCAATCCAAAAGATGGACCTGAATCTCCCCACCAGTTTTTGTCAATATCTTCTAATTTTTCAAAACCGTTATAAAAAAAATAATTATGTCCATCAGAGGTGTTTCCACTAACTTTTCTTAAAAGTCCCCAATGTTTCATTTTGCCATCAGCAATAGCTTTCTTCACAACTTGCCTGTAGACATTATTTTCATTAGATAAAAAATTAGCTGCATCCGAAGCACTAATTTTTCTGAATTGCCAAGTAGCAATTTCATGATCAGTTGGATCCCAGTTGTCTTGAGAAAAAAGACCAAAAGAGATTACTGTCAAAAGTAATGTAATTAAGTATTTCATGTTAATAATTATTAGTTTACGAAAGATTGTAATTTAGAAAAATAAATAAAATAATACTATTTTGAATGTTTAAATAAATCTAATATGTGATTAATAATAAGGTATTATTCGTATTCTTTTAATGAAAAAATAATAGAGATTATCTCTTTAGTTCTTCTAAAATACTCTTCAAAGATATCGGGTCTAACAACTTCTGGTTTTCCATTATCAAGCTTTGTAATCTTTGGATCAAAAAAAGAATATGTATAAAAAGAAGCTAATAAAATCTCTTCAATAGGAAGTATCTTATCATATGCATATATATAGTTAATTATAGTATCTTTTTTATTTGGATAAATATTAATCATTTGCCAAAACGCTTTTTTTATATCCAATTGATTTAAACTTAAACCTACATCGTAAAGTGAATAATCATCTTTGTAAATTTCATTTCTATAGGTCTCATCTTTGAGTAATTTAATAGCCTCATCATCAAAAATAATTTCTTGATCATTAGAAGTTACTCCCTTAGAGACTAGAGCATCATACCATTTTTTATTTTCTAACTCAAGCTTATTTAAATCTTGAATGAACTGAAATAGATCTAATGT
>JAYPDR010000050.1:10710-11621 GCA_038125345.1 Marinoscillum sp.
AAGTATTTTTTTGCGAGTATGATAAAAGAGGTAAAAAAAATAGCAAATAAAAAAGTATTTTAGCCATCAATAAATTATTTTAATATTTTAAAATACTTTTCTCAACTAACTGATTCACCTTCTCCTCAAAATATTTAAGTCTATCCTCAAATGTATTTTGTCTTTGTTCCATTTTTTTTAGAATATTAACCCAGTCTCCATTATGAACACCTATAACAGTATTTATTAATTTTGGACCTTCATTAATATTAGTGTCCCAAGATCTTCCAACTGCATACTTGAAATCTTCAGCTTTCATTTCTTCAGGCTTAATACCTTTTCCGTATCCTTCTAATTTTCCGTGTGCAATAATATAGTCTCCTGATGAAACTGGGCCCATTACTTTGACTGGAACTTGACCCATGAATGCAACATTATTTCCTAAATGAGATTTTCCTTCTTCAGGTATATTTCCAAGGACAATTGGCTTATAAGAAACAACCATGATCTGCTCAAATTCAGAAAGATCTTTAGTTATTTTAGCACCATTAACCGCAACAATATCTCCAGCTGTTAAATATTCTGAGTGGTCCTCCCTCTCAAGCCACTCAGCATAATCACCATGACCTGAAGCATAAGAGACACCAAGTATATTATAGAGGTATAAAAAATTAGATGCAGCTGCATTAGCTCCTATAACAGCTTGGAGTGGATCAACACCGACAAAAGAAGCAATTAGATCAAGAAGATACACATCATTAAGAAAAGTTCTATCTCTCCAATCTGAAAGGTTTTCAGCTTGAATTGTTCCCATCCTCCTTCCTTCCTTGTCCTCAAACCTTACATATTCATTATTATTATTCAGAGAATTATCTACGTTTTCTACAATTATTCTAATATCAGGAACATCCGGCAATCCAGGTATGCTAATT
>JAYPDR010000051.1:0-10170 GCA_038125345.1 Marinoscillum sp.
TGCAACTCTTACAAGTCTATCTCTCTCCTCATATCAAGATCTGAGATCAGGAAATAGAAGAAATGAAAAATATATAGGATTTGGGTACAGAGATGAGTACGTCAAAAGGGATATTAGCAATCAATTTGATGAAATAATAGTAAATCAGGATAGAAATATTCAAAAATTTAGTGGTTATTCTCAATTAGACTTGATCAATAAAATTAATTATAGGATTAATAATAAAGCTAATCTTATATATGGGCTCTATGTCTCAAAATCATCAAATATTCCAAGATATGACAGACTAATTTTATACAATGATGTATTTACTCCAAAATTTAGTGAGTGGTATTATGGTCCAAATGAATTCATTTTAAATAAAATACAATTCAATAATTTCTCAAAATCTAAATTTTATGATGCTTTCAAGCTAATCTTAGGTCTTCAATCTATCAAGGAAAGTCGTCATAGCAGACTCTTTAATTCAGAGTATCTAAATAATAGAATCGAGAAAGTAAGTGTATTTTCACTTAATTATGACTTTGATAAAAAATTTAATAATAATGAAATTTTTTATGGCTATGAGTTTCTTCACAATTATGTAAAATCTGAGGCCAACAAAATCAATATAATATCTAATTATACAGAAAAAATATCAACAAGATACCCTGATAATGGCAGTAATTTTATATCAAACTCTTTGTATATTTCTCTTAAAAGAAAAATAAGAAATATGTTCTTCAACATAGGTATGAGGGGAAGTACATCAATACTAGAATCATCTTTATCAAATACATTTTATAATTTTCCTTTTGAAAATATTGATATTAAGATATCATCTCTAAGCTCAAATATTGGATTAAGATATAACTTTAACAATTCATCTTTTAAATTTCATTATTCTAACGGATATAGATCTCCAAACCTTGACGATATTGGGAAAATATTTGACTCTGAACCTGGAGTTATTATAATTCCAAATTCTAAGCTAAAAGAGGAATATGTACATAATTTAGAGTTAAGCTATCTATATAATTCTAAGAAATTAAATATAAATAATTCTTTTTACTTCATAAGATTAGAAAATGCTATTATCCGAGGTGAAGGAATATTAGATGGTAAAGATTCCGTCTTTTATGATGGCACATTAAGTAAGGTAATACAGTTATTCAATGGTGGAAAAGCAAATGTTTACGGAATATCAAATAAAATTTCTTACAATATTTCAGGAAACTTTAAATTAGAACATACTTTATCAATTAATAACTCACAAGATTTATTAAATAATACACCTTTAAGACACTCGCCTCCCCTTTTTGGAAAATTTTTAATTTCATATAATAGCAATAAGTATAATCTCGGATATTACTTGTCTTATAATGGAAAAAAGTCTATTGAAAATTTTTCAGATAGCGAACTAAATAAGCTCTATTTATATACAAAATTTGGATCTCCAGCATGGATGACCCATAATCTGTTTTTTAATTTTAATTATAATCATTTTATGAATCTTGATTTTGGATTTGAAAATATTTTTGATGTACATTACAGAACCTATTCCTCAGGAATTAGTGCACCAGGTAGAAATGTAAGACTTGGAATAAAATTAAAGTTTTGAAAAAAATTCGACACGTAGTGATTTCTGGTAATATTGGAGTTGGCAAAACAACACTTGCCAAGAAGATATCAAAAAAATTTAATTGGGAACTTCAATTAGAAGAAGTTAAAAACAACCCATACCTAGATGACTTTTATAAATCTATGAAAGATTGGTCATTTCACTTACAAATATTTTTTTTAAACAGTAGATTCAATCAAATACAAAAGATTTCAGAAAGTAAAAATATTGTAATTCAGGATAGATCAATATATGAAGATTATGAAGTATTTACTAAAACTCTCTATGACTCAGGAATATTATTAGAAAGAGAGTTTAAAAACTATAAGAGGTTATATAATACGATATTAAAATATATAAATGAACCTGATTTACTGATATATTTACGTAATATTAAGATTAATAAAATAATTAAAAATATAAATAAAAGAAGCAGAAAATTTGAGCAAGCAATTGATGAAAATTATCTTTCTAAACTCAATGAATATTATGAAAATTGGATCCAAAATCATCCTAAAGAAAAAGTAATAACAATAGATTTATCTGAAAATGATTTTGTTGAGGACCCTTCATTTCTAAAAAAAATTTATGAAAGAATTGAAAAAAAAATTAAAGAGTTAAATTAACTGAAAATTCTTTATGAGAGACAGATTTTTTCCATGGAGCTTTTGATTTTTTGGAAAAATCAATCATTAATAATGCTATAATTATTAACCAAAAAATTGTAAATAAAACAAATAACTTTTTAGATCTAGACATATGAATATTAAAGGAAAATTAGTTGATATATTTGATACTATTCAAGTAACTGAAACATTTAAAAAAAGAGAATTTATTATTGAAGATAATAAAAATCCTGAATATCCAGAATTTATTAAAATTGAACTTATCCAAGATAAAGTGAATTTATTAGATACCTTAAATATTGGAGATGAAATTAATGTAGCTATTAATATAAAAGGCAGAAAATGGGAAGATAAAGAAGGGAATATTAGATATTTTAATTCTATACAAGGCTGGAAAATTGAAACAGAAAATCAAGGAATGAGTCAAGATACTGGAGAAGAGGACATGAATCAAGAAATTGATGACTCTGATCTACCTTTTTAAGGTCTAATCTCCGAAATAATTTTTTTAATATTTTTATTCAAATTACCCTTAGAAATTGATTCAATAAATTTTGTTCCAATAATAGCTCCACTCGAATATTTACAAGCATTTAAGTATGCTTCTTTATCTGAAATTCCAAAACCTATAAGCACTTTATTTTTAAGTTTCAAACTATTTATTCTATTGAAATAGCTTATTTGATTCTGATCAAATTCACTTCTTTTTCCTGTCGTAGATGAAGATGATACAACATATATAAATCCTGAAGAATTATTATCAATTTTAATTACTCTTTCTTGAGAAGTGTTAGGTGTAATTAATGATATAAATGAAAGATTATTTTTATCAAAGGTTATTTTTAAATCTCTTTCATATTCATCTAGAGGCATGTCTGGAAGTATAAGGCCGTCTAAATCGCAACTTACCATTTTATCAATGAAATTTTTAAAGCCAAACTGGTACACTGGATTAATATATCCCATAAGAACTACTGGTATTTGAGTATATTTTCTAATCTCAGATAATTGATTAAATAACACATTTAAGTTCATTCCATTTCTAATTGCTATATTACTTGACTGCTGGATTACAGGACCATCAGCTATAGGATCTGAGAATGGCATTCCAACTTCAATAAGATCTACCTCACACTCATCTAATGCTTTGATTATTTCAATGGTATCATTTAATGAAGGATACCCTGCTGTAAAATAAATACTTAATATTCCCTCTTTTTTCTTGTTAAAAAGACTTGTAATTCTATTATTCATATTAATATTTTCCCCAATTAATATACGTTTCTAAATCTTTATCTCCCCTCCCTGATAAATTTATAACTACAATTTTTCCTGAAATATCCAATTTATTAAGAGCAGAAAATGCATGAGAGGTTTCAATAGCTGGAATAATTCCTTCAAGCCTACTTAATTCTATTCCTGATTGCATCGCCTCATCATCCTCAACACTCAAATATATTCCTCTTTTAGAATGAAATAAATGAGCATGTAATGGTCCTATACCAGGATAATCCAAACCAGCAGAAATTGAGTAAGGCTCAGTAACCTGTCCATATACATCTTGCATTAGTAAAGTTTTACTCCCATGAAGAACACCTTTTTTTCCTAACATTGTAGTTGCAGCTGACTTATCAGTTGTAACACCTAGACCAGCAGCTTCAACTCCTACTAAATTAACCTTTTCATTATCTAAAAAATGATAAAATATTCCAGCTGCATTACTTCCACCACCAACACACGCAACAACATAATCAGGATAACCTCTTCCCTCATAACTTTGTAATTGACTAATTGTCTCCTTTGAAATAACTGACTGAAATCTCGTTACCATATCTGGGTAAGGATGTGGACCTACAACTGACCCAATAATATAATGAGTATCATCAGGATTATTTATCCAGTGTCTCATAGCTTCATTTGTTGCATCTTTCAATGTTTTACTACCAGACTGAGCTGCCCTTACTTCAGCACCTAAAATTCTCATCCTTTCAACATTTGGTTTTTGTCTTTTAATATCTACTTCACCCATATAAATTATACAATTCATCCCCATTAATGCACATACAGTTGCGGTAGCTACACCATGCTGACCTGCACCAGTCTCAGCTATAATTTTTGATTTATTTAATTCTCTGGCTAATAATATTTGACCAATTGTATTATTAATTTTATGAGCTCCTGTATGGCACAAATCTTCTCTTTTTAAATAAATTTTAGAATTATATTTTTTAGATAATCTATCAGCATAATATAATGGAGTAGGTCTTCCAACATACTTCTCTAGATAGTAATCAAACTCCTTCTGAAATGATTTTTTTGATAGTATTGAAATATATTTTTTTTGAAGTTCTTCAATATTTGAGTATAACATCTCAGGAATAAAAGACCCACCAAATTCTCCATAAAATCCTTTATTATTTACGTTATATCTCATACAATAATTTTAAAAAATTTATCAATTAACTTAATGTCTTTATATCCAGGATATTTTTCAAATTTACTATTTAAATCAAGGGCATATAAAGAAGTCTTATCATTAATTTTATTCAAATTTTTTATATTATCCAATGATATCCCTCCACTTAAAAAATATGGTTTATTAATACAAAATTTATTAAGTAATGACCAATCAAAATTTTTTCCTGAACCTCCAAATTTTTTAGATTTATAATCAAATAGTAAATAATCGTAATTATTTGAATTTATTTCAGAATATAAAATACTATCATTATTTATCAGTAAGGATTTAATTACTTTAATACCCATTTTCTTCAATTTTTTACAATATTCAACAGATTCATTTCCATGAAGTTGGATAGTTTTGAAATTATACTCTTTAATTATTTTTAGTAAATCATTAAAATCTTCATTAACGAAGACTCCAACCTTATTCGGAATATTTTTAATAAATGAAACATCTTTTTTTTGAAAAATATATCGTGGTGATTTTTTATAAAATATAAAACCAAAATAGTCTATAGGATATCCCAAAAGATCTAAATAGTTTTTTTCATCTGTAATTCCGCAAACTTTTATTTTAAAATTATTCATTCAAAGATTTTATAAATTTTTCACACTCTAATTCAGGCTGTTTATTTTTCATAAATAATTCTCCTATCAAAAAACCATCGTACCCATGCTTTCTCAATTTGAAAATGTCTTTACTAGATGAAATACCGCTCTCTGATATCTTAAGAAATGAATTAGAAATTTTATTTGCTAAATTAATTGAGGTTTGGATATCAGTATTAAAAAGTTTTAAGTTCCTATTATTTACGCCAACAATATCAATACTTTCACAGAGAGAGGAGATTTCATCAGCTGAATGAACTTCAAGAATTGTCTCTAATCCTAAAGAATGAGCAAATTCTGAAAGTTTTTTAACCTCTAAATCCTTCAGACAAGATGCTATAAGTAAAATAGCGTCAGCTCCCAATGATTTCGATTCAATTATTTGATATTCATCAATTATAAAATCTTTTCTTAAAATTGGAATTGTAATTTGATCTCTTACTTTAATTAAATCTTCACTAGTGCCCCCAAAATATATTTCATCAGTCAAAATAGATATACCACTAGAATTAGATTTTTCATAGCCATTAGTAATTTTTACTATATCAGCACCTAAATTAATATTTGTTATAGATGGCGATTTTCTTTTGAATTCTGAAATAATACCTGATCTCTCTTTAATTGATTTTTTTAATGAGTAAGCATCTCTTTCAAAAGAGATAGATTTCTCAAGTGAGGAAATAGAAGTATTTCTCTTAGAATAACTCACCTCTTCCCTTTTATTTTTAATAATTTTTTCTAAAATGCTACTCATTAACTTTCTATAAACTTTTTTAAACAATTATATGCTTTCCCAGATTCTAAAGACTCTCTCGCAATTTCAATTCCTTCACTTATTGAAGAAAGATTTAGTGCACAATAAATTGCAATACCTGAATTTACTAACACTGCACTCTTTTGGTCATTAGTTCCTTCATTCTTTAAAATATTAACAAAAATTTCTGCAGACTCATCTAATGTTTTTCCTCCTTGAAGATTAGAAGGAGAAATATTATTATAACCAATATCTTTAGGATCAAGCATAATATCATTATTATTTGAAAATAATTTGAATGAGCCTGTTAAAGAAACTTCATCGTATCCATCAATACTATGAACAATACAATAGTTTTTATTAGACAAACTATAAATATGAGAATATAGCCTAAAAATATTCGAATTAAACACTCCAATTAATTGACTTTTTGGCTGAACAGGATTAACCATTGGGCCTAACATATTAAAAAATGTTTTCACACCTAATTCACTTCTCACGGGAGAAATGTTTTTTAAAGATGGATGAAATAAGGGCGCATGTAAAAAACAAATATTTGACTTGTCTAAGCTCTTTTGAAGAGAAGTAGAATCACTTGAAAAGGTATGACCTAAATGAGCAATAACATTAGATGAGCCACAAAATGAAGATACTCCGTAATTTCCATGCTTGGCAACTTTCACTCCAGCACCTGCAACAATAAATGAAGAGATTGTGGAAATATTAAAGGTGTCTTTACCATCTCCTCCAGTACCACATAAATCAATGAGATCTTGATCTTTAATATCTACTTTTACTGATAATTCAATCATAGCTTCTCTAAATCCATCAAGCTCCTCAGCAGTGATATCTCTCATTAGAAATACAGTAAGAAAAGAAGAAATTTGAGATTTATTAGCTGATCCGTTAGTTAATGAATATAAAGCATTTTTTGCTTCATCTTTACTCATTATTTTGTGTTCGTACAAATCTTTTAATAAGTTTTTCATTTAATTATTTATAAAGTTGTTAATAATCTTAAAACCTTCTACAGTTTGGACTGACTCTGGATGAAACTGTATACCTTTTAAATCATACTTTTCATGAGAGATCCCCATTATTACTCCTAAATCATCATATGCAATGACTTTTAAATTTTTTGGGAAAGGCTTTTTTTCAACTGCCCACGAATGATATCTACATGCTCTAATTACTTTATTTAGTCCTTTAAAAATATAATCCTCTTCAAGAATGATATCAGTTTGTACACCATGATATGGCTCACTCAAGTTAAATAAATTAGCACCAAAATTTTCAGCTATTGCTTGGTGACCTAAGCAAATCCCCAAAATAGGTTTAGAACTATAATAATTCTTAATAATCTCATTCATAATTCCTGCATCTTTTGGTAGAGAGGGACCAGGAGATAATATTAGCTTATCATAGGATTCTACCTCAGAGATTTCTATTTTATCATTTCTTTTTACTGAAATAATAATATTTCCAATATCTCTAAGAATTTGGACAATGTTATAAGTGAAACTGTCGTAATTATCTAAAACTAAAACTTTCATAATTTTTCAGCAATTTTAATAGCTTTTCTTAAGGCTTCAATTTTATTTTCTATCTCAAGGTTCTCTTTATCTCTATCTGATTTAGCAACTATTCCTGCACCTGCCTGATAAAATAAGATTTTATTCTTACTAAGGAAGGACCTAATTATGATTGCATGATTAAAATCTCCATTGAAACCAATAAATCCGATTGCACCACCATAAAATTCTCTAGATACTTTTTCATAAGAATCTATAAGTTCTATTGCCTTATATTTTGGGGCACCTGACAATGTGCCTGCAGGAAATGAGCCAGATACTAAATTAATTTTATCTGCCAATGAAATTTCCCCAGTAACTTTTGAAACTAGATGAATCACATGAGAGTAAAACTGAATATCTTTAAATCTCTCAACAATCACTTTTTTAGAAAATTTACTTAAGTCATTTCTGGCTAAATCTACAAGCATAACATGCTCAGAGTTTTCTTTTATATCTTCTAAAAGTTTTTTAGCCTGTTTGTTGTCTTTATTTTCATCACCAGTTCTTTTAAACGTTCCTGCAATAGGATATATAGTTGCTTTATTGTCTTTAATGACGATCTGAGCTTCTGGAGAACTGCCAAAAATCTTAAAAGTTCCATAATCAAAATAAAATAAGTAAGGTGATGGATTTATAGATCGTAAAGCTCTATAAACCTGGAATTCATCCCCTGAATATTTCTGGTAAAACCTTTTTGATAAAACAATTTGAAAAACATCACCAAGCTTACAATGATTAATCCCTTTATCAACTAGTTTCTTAAAATCCGAATCAGAAATATTACATTTTTCTGCTTTTAATCTTTTGAATGAAAAAGAGTTAGCTGATTTGCCAAAAATTGTATTTTTAATTTTTTCAATATTAGACGTTTTATCATCTCCATATAGATGTTCAAAAATATACAGTTCATTATTATAATGATTAAATACAACTATATACTTAAAAACATGATAGGATAACTCAGGAATTCTTATTTCCTTGGAATCAGATATCTTAATTTCCTCGAAATGTTTAATTGAGTCATAAGACATATATCCAAATAATCCATTTGAAGGAAAAGAGAACTCTGAATTTTGCATTACAAAATTATTTTTGAAATAATTCAAAAAATATTTAGCATCTTTTTCTTTAGTGAGTTTATAATCTTCTTTCTTATCATTTAATACTATCTGAACAGATTCATTACTAATATTAATATTCCCTTTTGAATCAAAACAAATGAATGATAAACTGTTATCCGAACCTTTATAATCAGAACTCTCAAGAAGGAAAACTTTTGGATATAAATCCCTTATTTTAAGAAATACAGAAACAGGAGTTAATGAGTCAGAAATTAATTTAAAATGATTAGTAATAATATTCATAACAAAAAAACCCAAGCTTCAAGCTTGGGTTAATTAAGTAATACTTTTAGCTATCTGCTTATAGAAATTTATAAAAAGACCACCAAGTATTGATAATTAGCATTTGACTAAATTATCTTCTAGAATTTAAATTACAAAATCAACTTATAATTTTTTTTTTCTTTTTATTCATAACATAAAACCATAAGGGAGGAATTAATGACAATATCATCATTCCAGGATATCCAGTTGGCATTTCTGGAGAATTTTCATGGTTTTTTAGAATCTGATATTTTCTTGAGGCGTTAAAATGATGGTCAGAATGCCTAGACAACTCAAATAACATAATTCTTCCTATTGGATGGTTTGAGTTCCAAGAATGGAATGGTTGAACTCTCTCATATTTCCCATCGGAATCTGTCTTTCTTTCTAATCCATAATGTTCAATATAGTTTACAGTTTCAAGTAAAAGAAATCCCATCACAGCAGAAAATAAGAAATAGGTTGTTATCTCTAAACCAAAATAATTATAAATAATTACAACAAAAGAAATTTGAATAAATTGGAAGATTAGCATTTCATTAGAGAAGGATAAAAAATTTTTTTTATTTCTTTTTAATCTTGAAATTTCCAGATTCCATGCAGATGCATAACCAGAGAATACTGAACGAAACCAAAAAGAAAAAATATTCTCACCGTACCTTGCAGACGAAGGGTCCTCATATGTAGAAACTCTTTTATGATGCCCCCTATTATGTTCAATGAAAAAGTGCATGTAAAGAGAAGATAAAAGTAATGTCTTAGATAATAACTGTTCAAATTTATTATTTCTGTGCCCTAGCTCATGAGCAACATTGATTCCATATCCTCCGCAAATCAAACCCATAGATAAAATTCTTCCTAATCTATCGATTGATGAAATATTCTCTCTCATTGAAATTAAAAAATCCCATAATAATAAAAATACTATAGGAACGAGAAGATAAAGAACTATATCATAGGTCTTATCCTCTTTTGCCATTTCCTCTTCAGCTGATGAAATATTTTTGGGGTTAGATTTAAAGAATAATTCAAGCAGAGGAATAAATAAAAAAGCCTCAATCATTGGAGCAAAAGTTAAAATTCCTGTTGATCGAAAAGAAACAAATGCTAGAAGAGGTACAGTTAATGCTAAAAAATATTTTAAAAACTTAAATTTCAT
>JAYPDR010000051.1:10180-11514 GCA_038125345.1 Marinoscillum sp.
TAACTTAAGTGTTCTAAAATTTGAAATATCAGGAATTAATACAGTTTTATCTGTAACATCTATCAAATTATCAAAATTATATAAATAAGACACAAGAAATAAAAATGAATGTTTTTTATAATCCAGAGAAAATCCAGAGCTTACTTTTAAGCCATAACCAAAATCATTGTCCCTATTAGAGTCAAACAAAATTTCTTTGTCAGGAAAACTATCAGATATTATTAAAGAATTATTGTTAAGAAGAAAATCAATATAAGGTCCAGCTGAAAAATTTACTTTAAGCGCTCTTTCTCCAAAGTAAGTAGTCATCATAATAGGAATATTTAGATATCTATAATTATTTATTAAGATTTGAGAATTATAATTTTCTTTCCATCCTTTTAGTATGCTAGAAGTTTCTATTCTGATACCTGTACTCTTTTTATTTTTTAATTCTGCAATGAAAGAAAAACTTTTAGAAGAAAAAGGATCTGTTCTTAAATTTTGAGGAAAAAAATTATTATAAAAATTAACATTCGAATTATTCATTGTAGAAGAAAAACCAACTGATATAGTATTTTGTGAAAATAATTTAGATGAATAAAAAATAAGGAAAGCTGTAAAAAGTAAATAATTAAAATTTTTCATTCTTTTTGAATATAAAATTATTAAAAAAAAGAAATCCATTATGAATTTACTAATTTTAATGTGGCAAGCTAGTACGACCAGCTCCTGCTGAATCCCCCAGGTCTGGAAAGAAGCAAGGGTAAGTGGTTGTAGCGGTGCGAATCTAGTTTGCCTTTTTTCATTATGTATATAATTAAGATTAAAGGAAAAGCAAAAATCCCTGACTATATTCAGTTAAGAAATTCTGAAATGGTATTAGTTGACTATTTTAGAGCTGATAGACCAGTTGATAAATTTCGTATCTATGGCGTGAGTTCTTCTGATGAAAAAATAATAAATTATGTAAATAATTTGGAGTATGGTAAACTCCAAGAATTAATATTAGAATGAATACAAATAAGATTCTTAGTATTGAAAATGCTACAATATTTCATCATTACAAAACAATATTAAATGATGTAAATCTTAGTTTAAACCAAGGTGAATTTATTTATATTATAGGAAAAACTGGAAGTGGAAAGAGCTCACTACTAAGAACAATTTATGCTGATATACCTCTTAAAATGGGTGAAATAACTTTTGATGGAAAATGTATATCAAAAATTAGTCAGAAAGATCTTCCATTTTTAAGAAGAAAAATTGGAATTATATTTCAAGATTTTCAACTTTTTCAAGACAGAAATGCCTATGAAAATATAAAATTTGTTATGAATTCTACTGGATGGGAC
>JAYPDR010000052.1:0-3214 GCA_038125345.1 Marinoscillum sp.
TCTTGCAATATGAATTTTATTTAATTTTTTATCGAGAATAATGATGCCAAACATACCATGAAGCATTGAAATTGCACCTATACCATATTCAACATAAAGTTTAATAATTACCTCTGTATCAGAGGTGCCTTTGAAAGAGTAACCCTTATTTTCAAGTTCTATTCTTAGAGTTTTATGATTGTATATTTCACCATTAAATATGATTGTGTAATCTTCTTCATGATGCATTGGCTGCTTTCCAGCCTCTGTAAGATCAATAATGCTTAATCGATTAAATCCAAGGCCAATATATTTGTCATTTAATTTAGTTTCATATAAACCTTGGTCATCTGGGCCTCGGTGTCTTGTTAAATTCATGCTATCCTTCAAAGCATTACTTAATTGTCTATCTGAACTACAATAAAAACTTAAACCACACATATATTATTTAGTTATTTGTTGCCTAAAACACCAATCAAATATGATCAAATATAATTTCAGCAACCTTTTTATTTCCTAATTCTGATAAATGATATCCATCATCTGAATAGTATTCAATTTTATCGCCCACATCATTAAATATTGAAGATAGGAAGTTTTCTAAAAAAATGTCTGAAAGAACTGAGTTATATGAACAGATGTTTGTTTGAATTAATTTAGATTTTAAATTGTAGGATTTTGTTCCATGCAATATAGGAATGCTCAAAATTTCAACATCAAGTGAGCCTTTAAAATCTATAAGATTTGACTTGAATTGTTCTAGAGCAGTATATTGAATATTTCTTAAATTAAGAATTTGTTCTCTATTCTTTTGAATTATGAATTTTAAAAAACTAGAGACAAAAGGAATTCTCGAGATAACTTTTAATTCGTTGCGTGTTAATGCTCTGGGGTAACAGTCTACAATGCCTATTTGTAATACTATTTTTTCTATATCATAACATTCTCGTATAGTTGGCATCAGCTCCAGAAGTTCATTGCTATCAAGCCCATACTTACAGATGTCATATATCTTAAAATCTACTTTATCTTTTAGTAACTCTATCCATGTGTTTTTAATATGTACTTCACCTGCCCTAGGCAAACCAAGAGAATCAGTTATGACTAAAATACTTTTTTTCATTGCAGTATTTAATTGTAAAACATTATCTAAATGGATTTATATAATCTTGTAAATGCCACACTAGAGAAGATCTTAATATTATGCGAGCTATAAACAGCATTACATTGGGAAATAATTTTAGGGATATCATTAAGAGCGAAAATTAAATCCTCTGGCGAATCAACACTTGGGAATTTTTTTGAGATGTTTTGAGAATTTTCTGTAAACCATTTCCCAAAATTTAATAAAAGAATTGGCTTTTGATGATTGATAATTTCATCAACTACTGCTGATGGGAATGTAATAAAGAGATCATAATTAGCAATTGATTCAACAAAGGAAGATGAGGAGTCTTTTCTAATTTTTACTTTACTAAGTTGTCGTTGCCTTGGATGTTTTCGAAAAGATAAACTTAACCCTGCCTTCTCAGAAAAGACTGATAATTTTGATGACAAGTATTCTATGAGAGATTCATCATCAGGTTGACCTAAAAATAAAATTGATTTAACTGACCAAGTTAATTCCTTTCCAGGAGAACTAGACAACTCTCCAAGATATACAAAATTATTGTTTCTGCTAAAAGTGTCAATATCTTTTTGAAAGTTTGCCTTAGTAATTACGTTTTTTGAAAAAAATGGAATAGGTATGGCATTTTTATTTTGATTCACGCTCTGAAAGCCAATATCTGGAAAACCATATAGTTTGTTTAGGTATGCATCTATATAAGCATGTGGAGATTTATGTTCAATTGATAAGAGTCCATTGAATTTATTTTCAAGAGAATTTTGATAGACAAGAATATTAGGCACTAAAGAAAAAATCTCCTGAAAAGACTGAGAAAAATCAAAATTTATGCCATCAAAACTGTAATTATATTTATATTTCTTAAGGTTATAATTTTTAAAATACAATGCAAAAATTTTTGCCATACGATTTAAATCAAAAACAAATTTGTAACGGAATATGTTGACATCTAGATGATTAGTAAGTGAAAAAATAAAGCTATTTTGTGAATTATTCCTTTGTATGGCATTGAAAATATTATTTCCTTTATCATCTTTTGTGTTACTTTTCTTCTGATTTAATACGAAGAATAAATCAAAAAGGAGCTTAAGAAAAAAAACTGATTTTCTAGCAAAGTAGAGTTTGAGTTTTACAAATAAAGCAAATTTTGGTTCCTGAGTAAGCTTGATATTTAGTCTGCTTCCAAAAAGTGTATAAAAATTTGAACCAAACATAAGGTCTCTATTGAAAGTTATTGAATTATTAGTTTCATGCTCGCCAAAATAATATTGTATTGAATGGAAACCCTTATAGATTTTTGGTAAAAATAGTTTGTCATTCTGGCCTAATTTGCTTTCAATAAATTTAAAAAATGAATAATAAGAATAAAATGAGCATTCATAGTGGTTGTTTATAAAGCCATTTAATGGATGATTAAATTGCTCAAAGAAATTTTTATAGCTCTTTATGGCGTCCTTCTCTAGCTTTTTATTTAATTCAATTGAATATTTATCAAAGAAAATGATATTTTTTCCATTTCTGAATTTAGATATATCAGTAAAAACCATAAACTCAGAATTTATATATTTTTTAACAGATTTTTCTGTTAAGCATAAAATATAATTCATCTTAAATATGCAACTATTCTCCGATAAAAAAGCTTCCTATGATAAATAAGTACAGAAATAATCAAAATAGTGTTAATTGCTAAGAACTTAATATCGTAAATTGATAGATAAGAGATGCCTAACAAGAGAGTAAAAAATATCTCATTTCTATAATTAATGCTGTTAAATTTTGAATTTATAAACATTGAGTGGAAATAAAGAATTATTAAATGAAGGGTAAGGATAGAAATAAGATTCGTCACTCCAAATGAATATAAAGCAAAAAATGAAATAAAAATTGATATAAATCTAATGAAATATAGGTTTAAAAAGTTTGCATTTTTATCTTTATGAATAAAGCTAAGATTTAGAAATAAATCATCAATGAAAATTATCATGTTTATCACTACGTAAATGCAGAGAATTTCATAAGCATAATCAAATTCCACAATATTGCTAATTAGATAAAAAGCAATAAAGAAAAAGATCAAATTCATAAAGCGATCAAAGAAGAAGAAGAAAA
>JAYPDR010000052.1:3224-4112 GCA_038125345.1 Marinoscillum sp.
TGCTAAATGTAATTCCTTTCTTAAGCTTGTCAGAGTACTTTGGTATAAAAAATAAACTTATTGGTGTAAGAGCTAAAAAAAATATCCCTCCAAATTTTTGGGCTATGCCTAGACTGACAATTAAATTCTCTAATTCAAAGTAATTGAATAATACTCTGTACAGATTATTTAATCCCCACGCAAAAAATGAGACCAGCAGGAAAGTCAGTAATGATATGTACACATTTCTTGAATCATAGAAATTTAATTCAAATCTTAGATCCTTTGATGTATAAAACAAAATACAAATAGAACTAATAAAATGCGCTGCAATAAAAGTTGTAAAAGATAAGCCCATTAAATATAGAGAAGTAATAAATGAAAGTGATTTGATAAGATTAATTGAAAATAATCTTTCTTTTCTACCCTCAAGATTATACTTTGCACAAGTAATAGAAAAAAGAGCATATATCATAGAGATGAATGCTATAAGAATATAAGTATTGTCTAAAAAGAGTAGATCTATAATTGCAATAAAAATTGCTGATGAAAAAATAATATTTGTTAACTTTGTAAAGCCATTTTGATCAAACGATACCTTATAAATGTATTTATCTGTTCCAAAAGTTGCGAACATAGTAAAAAAAAGAAGAATGGATTCTATGTAAAATATTTGTGCAAGATCTGTATTAGGAGCAGAAGTTAGTATCATATACAAGAAGAAAATATTGACAAATGGATTGATTAAAGGGGTTATAAAGTAAAGGTAATTATTTTGCATATTTTTTTAAATTTAATAGCACCCAAATTGCAGGGAATGCAGCTGAATAAGAGAAAGATAAAAATATAATTGAGAATAGAATGTTTGAAAGAGCTGTTTTATCTAAACTTGACCCATAGATGTATACC
>JAYPDR010000052.1:4122-10178 GCA_038125345.1 Marinoscillum sp.
AGAGGAGTTCTGGTTGTTTCTTGATAAGGAGTTCAATAAAAAAAGACCAAAAAATGAGTAAGCTGTGAGTATAAATGACAAAGATGATACAAGACCATAGGATGTTTTTCCATAATAATCACCAATGAAATTATAATTTAAGGCAAGGTGCTCTGTATTTACTTGGACAGCATTAAAACCTACTGTTTTTGAATCAAAAAGTAATATAAATCCAGAGATTAGATCTAAGAATCTTCCATAGATTGATGATTCGCCTGTAAAACTTTCAAAATCTAAAAAAAGATTTTGAATGATTTGGAAACCTCTATTAGAGGACCCAATATCAAGATAAATAATAAGAACGCCTATCAAAATAAAGTAGAAGATTATTTGAAAAAAAACGATTAATCTGAGATTTAGAATTCCCCATATAAGCAAATATAAAAGCAAATAAAAATAACCAGTTCCTGATTTTGTCAAAAATATCATAAAAATAATCAATAAGAAGTTAAGCAGATACCTTCTATAAGATAAAGCTGTCTTAAAATATTCATTAATTAGCAGGAAGAATATAAGCAGGCCCCCAAATAGCCCTGGCTCTGTTGAAAAAGTAGGAATGCCTCTATACGCAAAAGGATCACTTTCATTTCCAGTATTATTTGCTCTAACAAAGTTTTCTTGAATTGAAAAAGCAATCTCAGGAAAGAAATTAAAAAAAACTGTATAGAAAAAATAAATTGATAGCACTGTGTTGAAAACATCAATATGATTAAAAAAATTAACTCTTTTTGCGGCAATAAAAATAACAACTCCTGAAAAAAAAGAAAGATACTTTCCTAAAGAAAGATTAAGTTCATAATTTGGATTTAAAAAACATAAAAGAACCAGACCAAAAAAAAGTAAAATTATATCTTCTTTCGTAAATAAATTTTTGAATATAAGCAAAAGGAATCCTAAGATAAATGCAATTGGCTGAGTATCTGTATTCAAAGGAAGCGGAGAAATAAATGGCATTAGAACTGCAAGAAAAAAAAGCTTTTCTAAAAGTTTGATACTTATCGCAAAGTTCACATTTATAAACAAATTCCTTTTTCAAGATGTTCAACTCTTTTTGAAATCAGGTCTTGAAGGTAAACACTTTTTGTATCAACATAATCGCCAATATCATACATAATAACTCTTTTGCAATTTTTTCTAATGCTAAGATACAAATTGGTAAAGGAGCAAATCACACACTTTACTTCTAAAGGAGAATCATTATAAATACTATAATTCTTGCTACTTAGTCTGAAGTTTGAATTTGGGTGGTATTTAACAAATATTAATTGATCATCAATAAGAATTTTATTTAGCTCATTTTCATACTCTTCTTTTTGATTCTTGCTATAAAATGAAAAATCAGGTGCGATTACCAATATATTCTTTGAGGAGGCGTTTTCTGTAACTTTAAGTTCTCTAATATATCTATATCCAATAAACTGTTTCTTTGCATTTATAACCTAGGCTAAAGGCTCATATTAAAACAAGAGTTGATATGTTGCATTTTTCAATAATTGCCCCCAGTACATTTTGGTTTGAAAATAACTTATATTCATTATCTTATTTAATACCAGACCACATAAGCATCTTATGAAAAGTCTAAATGTAAATTTATATGATAGTAAGCATGGCTGAATAATGGTTAAAATCGACTCATAATCAGAGCCCTGAATTGCTCTAGCAAATAAAGTTGTATCAGAAAATGTAATAATCTTTGTTGGACATATTTCATCAATATACTTAAACAAATTATTAGAAAAAGCCCTATAGTGTAGAAAACCAAAATTTTTTACTTCATCTACCTCAAAGTCTGAATTAATTTTCTTGAAGCTATATTTTTTGTCATTGATGAATAATATTCTGTAATCCTTTACATTATTTTCTTTTAGATATTTACTTATAATAGGTTCTGATAAGTAATCATATGTTTGCACAAATAATACTCTATTCATAATTTAGAATTGTTCTGAAAGAATCTAGATAGGGTTTAAATTGTTTAATCGTAAGAATATTTTTTTTTTCACCTAGGACATCTTCAACCAATTCAAAGAGGCCATCCTTAAATTCATCTTTATGGTCATGGCCTAAATCATATTCTTCAAGATTTACAGAATTTCTTTTGATTATGTTTAACTTTTCCAGAGGTTTTAGCACAAACCTGTAATTTTTACTGCAGAACTCAATTTCCCACCTACCTGCAGAGTCCCAATTTGAATGATAGCTAAAAGGAATATTATTACAACTAATGCCAGCTCCAACAAAAATAGCACCTCTTTTGTGCCAATCCAAAGAATGCACTACGTGGGCATCAAGTTTTTGTGGTAGGCCAATTAAGCTAAATACTAGCTGAAGTATGTGTGTAGAATTTATGTACCCCCAATTTTCAAGATCAGCTATTGGTTTGTTGAGGCTTTTAATTTCATCTGACCATTCAGTGAACTCAAATCTACATGAGGTAATGCCTCCATCAGATTCACTTATGTCCAAAAGTTTTTTTATAGACTTAAAATATGGTCTATTAAAAGCAATGTAAACATTCTCTGCATCTTCAAATGCTTCTACTTCATCAATTAATAATGAGCCAGGCTTTTCTACAATTATATTGCTATATAAAGGCCCTAAAAGAAGTTTGGTTATAGGCATCAAATTACTAACATCGGCACAATTGAATACAAAGTCGAAATGTTCATTATTTGTTTCCACAAAATCGTCTATGCCCCCATAAGTTACATCTATCTTGTATTTTTCCTTAAATTTATTTGCTGACTCATGGCTTCTGCATACGACTGTTATATCCTTTGAGAAATTTTTTAGTACCTTAAAATATTCTCCAGCCATATACCCTGCACCAATAATAAGTATTTTCATCTTTACTTTTTCACTATTATGTAATTCTAAGCTCTTCTCCTAGCTTCATTTTAAACGCCCTAAGCACCTCAAGATGTATCTTCATCGAAAAATTGAAAGTTGGTAGTTCAATTTTTTCTGATAAGTAACTTTCAGAAAGCTCACTCTGATATAATTGCTGGTATTCAATATCCTTTGACTTAAATTTAGAATAACATTTTGATTCATTGATTAAGATATCTCCATCATTAGTTTCAATTAAAATTTCAATATCATTATGGCAAGGTTCATCAATTATACTTATAGGTGTATTACCAATTAAGCATTCGTATCTTCCATAGTACTCATCAAATGTTTCACGCTTTGATTTATATTTATTACTAATTTCAACTTCTGAATAATTAATTTCTTCTGTATTCAAAAAAAAACTAAAGAGGTCTAAATAGTGAACTATATTACACGATAACCCCCAATTTTTCCCTCTTACAGAAATTTTAGAAACATTTAATTTAAGCAAGATTTCTTTTATCTCTTTATATTGTAAAAAATATCTTCTTGGGCAATTTACATAAACTTCTGTACTCAATTCTGAAAAATATTTTTCTGCATCATAATATTCGTCTTCATTGCTGAACAAAAATTTTTCAAGAATTAATCTTTGTGGCAATGTTTTTGAAAGTAAGTTTTTTATTGCCTTATATCTATGTACAGATGTTGTCGATATTACAGCCAGATCTATCGTTTTTGGCAATGAACTGTAATTTGTTGAAAATTTAACTTTTTCAGAAAAAACTTTCCAGCCAATCCTATCCACCAATAAATCTTGAGCTTTTGGGTTTGGATCGATTGCATAGATATTTAGATCTTTTATCCTAGCGAATGATTGAATATGCCTTGTGCCAAGCTCACCACAACCCGCTACAGCAATGTTTCTCATAATGTAAATCCATCATCAACTATTATATTTTGGCCATTTATGTAATTGGAGCTGTCAGAAATAAGAAAATTTATAGTTCCAAAGATATCTTCCATATCCAACATGCCTTTGTTTAAGCAAAATTTGTTGTAGGCCAAAACAAAAGAGGGATCCTGATTATCATAAATGCCACCCATAGAAATACAGTTCGCTATTAATTTCTTTTCTTTATAATATCTCGCAAAATACTTCGTAAGCATAATTAATGATGATTTAATAACAGAATATTCAACAGGCACTGTCATATCTGTGCCCTCATAAATATTAAATCTTGGAGTAATTACACCATATATAGAAGACATGTTAATAATTTTGAGACAATGGCTATCTTGGTAAAAATTAATAAATTGTTGCATCATATTGAAATATCCACCTAAATGTAGATTAATATTTTCATTAAAATCCTTAACCTTTACATTTTTAAGGGAGTTCCCGTAATTCTTATTCCTAGGATAGGCATTATTTAAAAGCACATCTACGTAGATAGATTTTTTTTTAAGTTTTTGCAAAACTTCTTTGAATGACTCAGTGTTAATATCAAGCTCAAAGTATTCATAATCTCCTTTGCATTTATCTATCTCTCTTTGCAAATTGGGGTCAAGCTGCTTGCTAAGGTCTGTCAGAATAACTTTATGTTTATTCTTAATTAGATCTATTGCTATGCTTCTGCCTGCTAAACCTAAAGCACCTGTTAATAGAATAGTTTTTTTCTTATTTGACATGAGTTATTTTATTTTTCGTTATAACTTTTTTTTCTTTCTTGAAATTTCTAATTAGATCTCTATGAGAAATATGAAGATCTAAATGATTTAAACCTTCGTGATAATGACCTACCTTTATGCCGAATTTATCAAAAAACATTGTTGACTCTTCATAAATATTCCCAGAAAGGTCTCTGCCTATACAATTTACTCCTAATATGTAGCATTCATTTTCTATTGCTCTAGATCTTAACATTGCCTCCCACTCAGATATGCGAGCTTTAGGCCAATTTGCCTGAACAATAATTAAATCAATATCAACATTATCATTATTGAAGTAAAGATCTGGAAACCTAAGATCAAAACAAATGGTTGGAAAAAATACAAACCCCCCAATATTTATATAGTTTCGTGTGCTTCCAGATTTACCATCTTCCCCAGCATATTTAAATAAATGAATTTTCTTATAGATTTCAGATATTGATTTTTTAGTTATTAGTTGTACTGAATTAAAACCTTTCTTGTAACACCCCAAAAAAATCTTTACATCAGTTTTAATAGAATTTTGTATCTCAAGGAGGTATTCCATAACATCTTCAGAGTTATCCACGTTAAGAAAACCAGTCAATGAAGCCTCTGGAAACACAATAACATCAAGTTTAGACTCATTATCTCTAATGTGTTTGATAATATTTTTTAAATTTCTATTTGGGTTTTCCCAATCAATTTCTAAGGAAATTCCACCTACTTTCACTAGTTAAACTTTCTAAATACTGGTTTTATTGATGGTCCCAATAAATAATCACTTATCTTTCCATCTATTGCTTTTCGATAAACTTCCAAAGCTGCATTTATAGCTGTATCTGTGATCTCAAGCTCTCTTTTGCCATGTGAATTTGAAACTGCTATCCATGGCATCAATACTTTATGTTTTATCATTTCTTGTGCAAAAAGAGTTCTGAAATCCATAGATACCTCTTTATTATGATTTCTAGCAATATAATTTAAACATATATCTGGGCCAGTAATCTCAAAATAGTCTTCAAGCTGAAAATTTTTAATATGCGTATTAAATATTTCTCTTAAATTTTTCCCATATTGCCATAATTTATTGATGCAATCAGTCGTTTCAATTTGATTTACAGTAGAAATAAATGCTGCTAGGGAACACATTTCTCCCCCATGAGTGCTTGATAATAAGAAGGTTCTCTCTTGTCCCTCTTTTTCAATTGATCCTACACTCATAAACTCTCTCTTGCCTGTTACGGCACTAAGTGAAAATCCATTTGCCATTGCTTTGCCAAAAGTTGATAAATCTGGCTCAACACCAAATAAAAATTGAGCGCCTTTCAGGTGCCATCTAAATCCAGTTATCATTTCATCTAAAATAAAGATGCTATCATGCTCTTTACAAAGTTTTTTTACCTTGTTCAGAAAGTTTTCACCATTATTTGGGCACTCTCTACAATTAATAACATTTGATGTCTTACATTTGACTGGACAAGGAGTCACTG
>JAYPDR010000052.1:10188-11142 GCA_038125345.1 Marinoscillum sp.
GGCAATATCATTGGGGTGCTCATCAAATAGCTTTTGCAATGATTGGATATTGTTATATTCAAAAATTAAAGTATTAATTTTTTCCGGCTCTGGAATTCCTCTCTTAATTTCAGTTTTACCTATAAACCAATCATCAAAGGAGAAGAAAGGATGCTCTTTTGGGATACATATGAATCTTTTGTTTGTGTAAGCTCTTGCAATTTTAACGGCTGCTGTTGTGGCATTTGACCCGTTTTTGCAAAATTTAACCATATCTGCTGAATCAATTAAATCAGTAATAAGTTCAGCAGCTTCAAGCTCAATAAGTGAAGGTTTAGTGAGGTTATTCCCTTTTTTAATAGCATCAATAGCTGCATCATTTACCTCTTTGTTAGCATAACCCAAATTAACAGCTCTCAAGGCCATCCCGTAATCTAAAAACTTCTCCCCAGAGGGTGTAAACACATAAGCACCTTCTCCTGAATTTAGTATCTTAGGGGCATTGATCGGAAATTGATCATGGCCCCTTGAATATGTATGTGCTCCGCCAGGGATTAATTTATTCAATCTTTCTAAGTAATTATTTTTCATCTCTAAATTTGGTTTAATGACTCTATTTCCTCGAGCGTTTTCAAAATTGATATATCTTGCTCTAATGAATTTGGGAAAACTTTTATATCCTCTTTAATTACAGCTTCTAGATAGCAAGCCATTTCACTTACATAAGGCTCTTCAGGATTTATTGACTGATGAAACTTTGTTCCATTCTGTAGATCGTAAATAGTTTCATTGTCCTTTAGATGAACCTCTACTTTCATTGTGCTGCTGTCAAAAATTATTTGGCCCAATTCTCCATATATTCTCAAATATCTAGTAGCTCTTGGATAAGAAACCACATCTACTGATAAATTTGCATTAGAGTCTTTTGATACATTATTAAATGTCGACCCATCGTATCGAAATGCCTGTAATGAC
>JAYPDR010000053.1:0-11138 GCA_038125345.1 Marinoscillum sp.
TCGTGCTGCATTAAGAGAAGATCCAGATGTAATTTTGGTTGGTGAACTTCGAGATTTAGAAACCATTTCGCTTGCCTTAACGGCTGCAGAAACTGGTCACCTCGTGTTTGGAACTTTACATACTAGTGGTGCCCCCAACACCATCAATCGGATCATTGATGTTTTTCCTAGTGAACAACAAACACAAATAAGAGCGCAGCTTGCAGAATCTTTAAAAATGGTAGTTACTCAAAAATTATTTAAAAAAAGAGATGAAAGTGGCCGGATCGGTGCATTTGAAATTATGATCGCAAATGCTCCAATTAAAAACTTAATTCGTGAAAATAAAATACATCAAATTCCTTCCATCATGCAAACCTCCCAAAGAGACGGGATGATTACGATGGAAAAATCAATTGAAAATTTATTAGCAAATAAAGAAATTCAAGAAGAAAGAGATTATTAAATATGAACCGAAAAGGTTTTACCTTGATTGAACTTTTAGTAGTAGTTGCGATTATTGGAATCATTTCGGCAATTGGAATTGTTACATTTAAAGGAATGGTTTCTAGTTCCGAACAAAAATCGGCTGAAAATTCATTGCGAGCCATTGGCGTGTCTCAACAAGATTATAGATCCAGCTACGGAAAATATTATGGCACAAGTGGTTCCAGTGGAAACTGCTCAGGAAACCAAACCACCACGAATGCTATCATTACAAATTTATTTGATGGCACTGATAATTTAACAGAGCAAAAATTTTATTTTTGTACCACAGCAGACTCTAGTACGTTTACTATTGTAGCTAAACATAAAACAAAAAGCTGTATGATTACGATGAATAATAAAAATTATGTGCAGAGAACTAGTTGTGATGACTAAAAAAAATATTAATGGTCTTAGTTTAATTGAATTATTAGTAGTGGTTGCGGTCATCGGAGTTATTTCTATTGTAGCAATCCCTAATACGAAAAGATGGGTTGAAAGAAACGAATTACAAAAAGATTTTTATGCAGCTACAAGAATGGTAGAAAATGTAAGAAATGCAATTGTCAATGGCGCTTACCCTATGGGGGGAGTTTTTTTCGATAATAATAATGGAAATGGTTTAATCGTAAAAGTTAGGTATCGAAATTCAGACAAATATAGAACGTATCATGACTCTTGTGAGGATATAGACTCTCAATGGGATTCTACTGAAACTATCAGTGCACAATCAGATCCAAATATTTATGCTACTTTTGGCAATTTAAGATTAAGCGTCTCAACTGCAAAAGCTTGTATTTCAAAAGGTTTTAGCGCAGATTTTTCTACTGCTTTTAGGGTTTGTCACAAAAATCAAACGAACTCTACTACATGTACTCCTCCATCTAATTTAAAAGGTTATGAGGAGTATTACTTTTCTATAAATCGTACTGGCTATACTTTTTTGAGAAAATACATCTACGACAACGGAAAAGAAATAAGTTGGGAAAATTTATGAAAAATAAAAAAAATCTTCGTGGAGTTACATTGATTGAGGCTATCGTATCAATAGTAATTATTGGGGTTGGAATAGCTTCCGTGTTAAATTTGAGCGCTTATCTAACAAGAAGCGCAGATTACTCGATAGAAAGTAATAAAATTAATTTTGTATCTGAAATGATTGTTGAGTCTGCCCTTTCAACAGACTCTTCTATCATACAAAACATATTTTCTATGAATTTAAATGGTTGCAACTTTGATTCAAAAAATAATTTTCAAAAAATCTGGGTTGATACCATAATTAATACAATAGACTCAAATGTAAATGACACAACAAGATGTTTAGAAAAAGATATTAAGGAAGTAAAAATAAAAAGAAATGGTCTAGACGTATTAGTAAATTTCAGCACCAATAATAATCAAAGAAAAAAAAATTTAGGTTTTTCAAAAATTGAATAGAAAAAATCATTATGGATTAACACTAGTAGAAGTTTTAATAGCGATTGTGGTAGGAAGTTTAGGAGTGGCTGCAATTTATTTTAGTTACGATATTTTTTCAAAAAACTACAAAGTTTTACAGACTAAAATCCAAGTCAATCGAGATTTAAGATTTGTCATTTCAGATATCACGAAAGAATTAAGAAACGCAGGTTATCATTCAACTTTAAATACTATAAATGGGTACTCACAAAACCCGTACCCCACTATGAATTATAAATTAATTATTCGAAAAAATACTTATTACAATATGAATAGCCTTCCTGGAGTTTGGTATACTTATTCTAATACAGTTGGCTCAGATGCACTAACAATTATTTATGATTTAAATAAAACCACCAGAGTCCGAGTCGATTATGCAAGAAGTAATGATGGTTTTTTAAAAAAAAGAGTATCAAGGTGTATCACAGCAGACTGTTATGCTCCTGATAGTCAAGCTGACCTTAATCAAATTAGATATACAGAACCTGGTTATTATCAATTTGTTAATTTAGGGGTAAACTTAGTTACTGCTATAAAAGTAAGCGGATTTGATCAATTAGGAAATTTAACAACCGACATCACAAAAACAAAATTAATCAAAGTAAGTTTTGTGATGGAGTCAATGGCAGAGGTATATAAACAAAATACCTCGAGAACTTTCAAAGTTGAGGAATGGAGTAATACTTGGAATGATAAAAAATTCAGAGATATTGTAACTGTACTTGTTTCTCCACGAAATTTATGAAGTTAACGAAAAAAATATCTCATCAGGCATTTGTTTTAGTTTTAAGTATTTTAATATTAATTGTGATGTCAATTGCAGGGGTAGCCATTGTTACATTAGTGGAAAGTGAATTTAGGGAAAACCAAAGTAGAGATAGTTATCAGCAAGCACTTTATACAGCTGAAACAGGATTAAACCATGCAAAAGCATGGTTAAAAAAAGCAAATTTGCCAATCAACCTTGTCTCTTGGAGTGGAGGAGGAAATGATATTTCTAGTTGGTGTTCAACAAATTTATTTGTGGAAATACCAAATAACAATGAAATATTTGTAATTAAAACATCTGAAACATCTATTAACCTAAACAACATTCTTAGCGAAACAGATGAAAAAAGAGAGAAGTTTCAATCATACGAATTTTTTTGGTTTATTACTTTTCCAGTAATTTGGAACGGATCAAAATATATCAATAATCAATCTGTCATAGCCACTTCCACACAAAGCCCTTATGCTAAAACTGGATCTGTAGATGAGAGTGGAGCTAAAGTTACAAATAAAGGAAGTACCGGGTACTATTATCAAATATATTCTTGTGGAAGAAAAATACCCTCTGGATCAGAAAAAACCTCTACTGTAGCGCTTGATAGTTTAGTGAAGGCAACACAATGAAAATTTTAAAGCTACTGATTTGGATATTATTGTTTCAACTGATAATTAAAAATTTTGCATATAGTTGTAATTTTAACGTAAAAAGTTTCGGATCGACCCCAGATCCTCAGCGTTCCTCTAGCCCTAAACTTCAATTCAAAGATAATAAAAATAACTTCACAGTTATTTTGCCAATTGAAAATTTTTGTAAACAGCAAGATTTAAAAGGTACTGCAGTTACGCTGTTATATATCGATAATGGCCTTGCTAGAATTACTCTTGAAAGACATAATTTTAATGATCGTAATCTTTTAAAATATGCAATTCTTCAATACGGCGATTTTAGAAGATCAAAAGCAGTAGAGGAAGATAAATGGACAGGTTCCCATTTTTGGAATTTGGGTCAGCAAATTGTAGGTTACGTTGCGGTTCGTAACTCTGTAAATCGTTTTGAAAAAATCGAATTAACCTCAGCCCTTTATATCCAGAAATTGATGAACAACTCTAATAATTTAGAAAAATGAAAAAAATTTTTGCGTACCTCTTGGTAATATATTTGGTATTTGGATTAGATACTGCAAATTCTAAGTCTCCTCCTCTTGGAACGGGAACTTCAGATGTCCCAGCAAATATTTTGATCATGCTGGATAACTCTGGTAGTATGGCCTGGGGCTTGTTGGACCGACCTATTGATGTAGGAGTTGATAGCTCTAATAATATTTACGTACTTGAATATGTAAAAGGCCAAATTAGTGTTTTTGACAGTTCTAAAAAATTAATTCGAGTTTGTGCTAATAATAGCTTAGGATACAAATTATATTTTCCAAGACATTTAAAAATTTACGGTACTGAAATTTTTGTAACCGACACTGGTAACAGTCGAGTTCTTGTTATTAATAAAGATACCTGCGAATTAAAAAGAACTATCAATTTCTATGGTGTTGGACAACCCCTAGGAATAGCGGTTAGCGCAAGTAAAATCTATTTAACTTTTAATGACACTTATAGTTTTCTAGTAATGGATAAAAATTGGCAAGGTACAGTAAGTACAAATAATATAGGAACTTTCACACAATATTTGAGTAGTTATAATAACAATCTTGCCTCTCTCTCCACGAGTTTATCTTTGAATTCTACAGAAAATAAACTTTTAATTACTGAAGGATATTATAATCGACCTTTACAAGAAGTAACTGTAAACGATGGTAGTGGTACAATTAATCTAGCAGTCTACAACGTCTCAGTAGTTGGTACGGGAACTTATTGTTGGGGCTACTGTCCTAATAACAACGGTTATTTTGGCTTACCAAGTGGACTGCAAGCTGCGGTTTATGACACTAGCGGTAATATTTATGCAACCGATCCTTACAATTATCGTATGCAAAAATTCACCTCTAGTAGGTCTTATAACTCAAAAGTTGGAACCCCAAGTCATGTAGTTCCTTTTAATACCGCTGCAGGAATGGATAGAGACTCTAGCAATAATATTTATGTTGCAGATTATGCAGCTAACAAAATTTATATTTTTAATTCTTCTTTAACTTTAACTAGCACTTTAACAGGAGGTGGTAGTGATAAGTTAGTAGGTTCAAAAACTAGAATGGATATTGCCAAAAGCGTAATAAAAAAAATTGTATCTAATACAGAGCTTACCGCTGGCGCTAATTTTGGTTTAATGGAATGGGGTTATCCAACTCGATTAAGTATAGATCCTAATCAAGCGGGTGGTCTTCGATTACGAGTACCTGTTTCGCCCCAAGGAGCAAATTTAATTTACAATGATGTAGATAAAGTAATTGCCGAAGGTTCTACTCGCTTAGATTCAGCTCTTAATCTTGCAAAACAATATTTTAACTATGGAACCTCACAAAGCGTAAATAATATTTTCTATAATAGTCCAATTATTCCTGGGGCATCTTGTCAGTTAAATTATTTAATTGTGATAAGCGATGGTGAATGGGAAACAGGTGGATCCGTCGAAGATCCACTTGCCATAGCAAGTAATTTAAATGCTCAAAACCCCTCTATTAAAACATTCATTGTGGGGTTTGCGTTGGGTGGTTCTTCTTCTAATTATGCAAGTCTAGCTGATAAAGGAGGAACAAAAACACCACTTTATGCTGAAAATGAAGAGCAACTATTGTCAACATTGACCTCGGCAATATCGCAGATCTTATCAGCTCGACTAACCTTTGCAAATCCAGTGCCTATTTCTTTAGTAAATGGTGATTTCGTATTCCAAGCAACCTTTACTTATGCAAGGGATAAACAGTGGGAAGGAAATTTAAAAAAATATAAATTTGATGGAACTGCATTAGATCCAAATTATATTTGGGATGCTGCAGTAAAATTAAATGAAAAAAAAGCTGTAGACCGAAAAATATGGACGATTGGACTTAGTGAAAAATCATTAAATAATTTTACCACCAGCAATTCTACTGAGCTCCAAGGTAAGTTTTTATCTTCTTCAACGGACACTAGTACAAAAACAAATAATCTAATTAACTTTATTCGTGGAGTTGATAGCTATGATCAAAATGCAAATAGTAACGTCATAGAAGAAAGACATAAACTAAATGATATTTATCATGCAAACATTATTGTTTCTTTGGCACCAACTAGTTTGGATACTTCTAAAGAATATAATATTTACTCAGATAGTTATTATAAAATACAAAAAAATTATAATAATTTTGTAAATGGCGGAAGCTGCGGCACTACCTGCTCTTCTAGAAAAGAAATTATCTTGGCTGGATCTAATAGTGGAATTTTACATGCATTTGACAGCTCTACTGGAGAAGAGTTATGGGGATTTATTCCTCCTAGTTTATTAAGAAAGCTACCTAATATTATTTCTGAAAAAGCAAATGTAACCAACTCGATATATGGTGTGGATGGTCCTGCTTTCATAAAAGACATTTATTATAATGGAAGTTGGAAGACGGTATATATGCAAGGATTAGGAATGGGTGGAAAAAGCTATTTTGCATTAGATATTACCAATCCTTTGCTACCAACTCATTTGTTTACCATTGAAAATGACGACTCGAATAAGATGATAATTTTTTGGGATAAAGATGGAACTCAAACAAACTATTTCTATTCTGGAATTATTGAATCCAGAGACTTTACTAAATTGGGTGAGGCTTGGTCTTCACCTAAAATTATAAGACTAAAAATCAATAATGTTGATAAATGGGTTTCAGTATTTGGTGCTGGTTTTAATGGTGGTATTGATCCTAATTTGGGCTCTGCCGTCTTTATTAGTGATCTCGAAAATGGAGGAACGTTAGTTAAAAAAATTGATATCGAAGATATAAAAAATTCAATTGATGGCTCAAAAGAAATTTCTAACTCAGTTCCAAGTGACATAGCAATAATTACCGCAAACGGAACGGATATAGCTGAATACTATGGAGCTATGATTTATGTAGCTGATTACGAAGGAAAAATAACAAAAATTAATCTAACGAGTCAGGGTACTTTGTATGAAAAGAAAATAATATTTAACGTCGAAGCAGATAATAAAAACGAGAGATATATTTTTTATAGTGCTGAACCAGCCATAGATAAAAATAATAGTTTATGGCTTTATTTTGGTACAGGAAATGTACAAAAAATTCAAAATCAATCCGATGAAATAGTTAACTACATCTATGGAATTAAAGATAAAGATTTTCCAAATTTTGGAATTACAAATATTATCAGTACAAAAAACAACTGTAAGGAATTTGATGGAACTTGCCCTAGTGAAGACAATGTGGGCTGGTATTTAAAATTGGAAAAATCTCAAAAATTAACTGGACAGGCAACAATTAGTGCGGATGGGGAGTATGTTTATTTTCCTATTTATGAACCTTCCCCAGTCACTAGAATATGTGATGCTGGTAATGGTATATTAAAATCGATGACCGCAGGTTGTGGTGCAACAGTGTTTAGCGAAATACTTGCAAAAGGAGTATTAACCAAAGCAGTCAGTTTAGGGAATAATATTTTTGTAGGAGTTAGCGGACAAGCCAATGTTCAAAATAGTAACTTTAAAGCAACAGATAGTCTTATCACTACTAAACAAGGTAATCCTATCTCTTTAATTTCAGTAGATACTTGGAGAGAAAATTAATTTATGAAAAAAAAAGCATTTACTTTAATCGAGCTTTTGGTTGTCGTCGCGATCATTGGAATCTTGGCTGCTGTTGGCGTGGTTGCTTTTAACGGATATACCTCAACCACAAAAGTAAATACCATGAAATATAATCATAGAGTTGTTGTTAATACGATGAAAACTTTTTTATTTTCTTGTGCTACCCAAGGATATGTAACCTTAAAAACAGGACCCGATGGTAGCACTCAAGATTTTCAATGTTCTTCTGGAGCGGATAATTTGAGAGTTCAGTTTTCTGCGCATTTTTACTGGGCAGGTTTTAGAAATGTATGGAGACCAACCAACTGTTGTGCGGTTGCTGGAGATTCTAGAATGGTTGGTTATATGGTAGGTTATTCTTGTAGTAATAGCGGAGCGATGGGGGGTACTTTAATTTGTAACGAGGGAAGTGATAAAATGTGGATCGAAACTAACTATGGCCCAACCAATGGATGTTCTGGATGTGCAACGACCTCTCCAAGAGAATACATTGACATACCTAAGTCTTAATGAAACAAGCTTTTACTCTCATCGAACTTTTAGTGGTAGTTGCAATTATAGGTGTGCTTGCCACAGTTGGAGTCTTAGTATTTAATGGTTTTGTAAAATATTCACAAGACGCTGCGATTAAATCACAAAATCAAAATATATATAAATTTATACAATCCAATGTCACGATGCAATGTATTGGTAGAAGAGATGAGAATAAAATAAAATTAACCTGGAATTCGGGTGCTCCGTGGTTTCAGGATAAATCATCTGAAAAATTATGTAATGAAACTTGGGGTTCTCCTCCAGAGTGGACAGAGGTAGCAAATATATCTTCCTTATTTAATACCTACTACAAATCAAATCCTGAAGTAAATATTAAAAATGTTGTTGATCAACAAAGTGCTTATGGGCAATGTCCATCTATTGGAGATCTAAATAATCTTTCTCCTGGCAAATACTGCATTACCTATGAAAGCACAGGATCAAAACTGGATAATGCTTGTTATAAAGATACCGGTCGATATGAAACATGGATAAGAATTTCATCCATCTTAAGTGATAAAACTATTTATACTAATTGTGTATATAACACTTGGTAGTTAATCTAGGGTATCCATAAACTTAAATCCATCCAAGGAAAAAGTAATATATATAAAAACGTACCTAAGACTAAAAATGGTCCAAAAGGAATTTTGCTTGTCATTTTTTTTTTATGAGTAATTAAAAATGGAATCACAAATAATAAAGCAATAAAACTTGCATAAAATAAAATAAAAAAAATACTCTTTATTCCAAACCATGCACCAATCCCAGATAATAGTTTGGCATCTCCATAACCCATTCCTTCTTTTTTTCTCCAAATAAAATATATTTTAATAATCATCCATATGATGAGATAGCCCACTATCAATCCGGCTACGGAGGAAATGGGGGGAGGAAACAATTTTACGTTTACATTAAATAAAATGCTTTTCACAAAGCCAGTGACAATTAATAAATAATTTAGTTCGTTTGGAATGATAAACAATTTCATATCAATTACAAAAATCATTAAAAATAGAAAAAAAATTATTAAAAATAAGAAAGTAATGACTTGGAATTGGTAAAAGTAAAATATTGTTGCAAACCCTAAGGCGCTAACTAATTCAATAATAATATACTGTTTCGAGATCTTACTCCTACAAAAAAAACATATTCCTTTTAAATATAAATAAGAAAATATTGGAATATTGTGTTGCCACAGAATTTTAGTTTTACACTTTGGGCATTTTGATCTTCCCCCTAGCGATTTTTCATAAGGAAGTCTTGCAATACAAACATTAGCAAAGCTACCAAAAATAGAACCAAATATAAAAAAAGTAGTAACCCAAAATAACTGTTGATCCATTAGGATTTAAAAAAACTTTTAAATCGTTTTATGCAATCAGCTAATACTTCGGGTTTCCAAATAAAATAGAAAAGATAAGGTAAAATTGCAGGAGTAATTCCAAACCAAAACCATTCCTCCCAGTTAAAACCTTTATAGATTCCTTTGGCACGCACTGCATTCAACCAAACTAAATATCCAATCGAAACAATCCAAGTCAGGGTAAAACTAAGATAAAGCTTAACTTTGTTTCTTACGAAAAAATTACCAATTTTTTTTATTAAAAAAAAACTCCATTTTTTTAAATATCCCAGAACTAAAATCGAGGGTACGTAAAATTTTTTTTTAGCAAATTCGATCATAAAAAATATTAATTATAGTACATTCTCAGTTCTGAGAAAAGTAACTTTCTTTATAATTGTTTTACTCTTTAAAAGGTTGAGAAAATAATGCCGAGTAATATTTTTCTAAAAATTTTCTTGCTTTTTTGGCAGTATCAGGAGTTATCATTGCCGAGCCAAAATAAACATTTTCATAAAGACTAGTTTCTTGAGGGTACATTAAGTTATCTTTAATTCTATCATGCTCTAAATTAAAAAAGTGACCCGATTCATGTGCTAAGACTCGATATCTTAAATCATTATAACTTGAACTGGTTTTAAAATTGATATTCTGTCTTAAAATAATAAACCTTTCTTTCCCTCGAAAGGTTAATCCTAATACATATTTTTTACAAACTTGATTTGATTTTAATGATGGTAAATAAAATATATTCATTGCTTTAGGATCTAAAAATTTTTTATAAAAAATAGAATAATTTAGATCACACTCATTAAAGATCTGTACATTTTCTTTAATGTTCACTTGATCTATTTTGATTATTTTTAAATTTATTGCAGCTTGTTTCCATACAAGATTAGACTTCATCAAGTCACTTTCTACATCATAGGGCTGTACTTCTGTTTTAAACTGCGGGGAGTTAATATTTAAAATATGAACATGAACTGGAACATTTATTTCTGACCCGTGCGCATAGCTGAAATAAAATAAAATTATCGAAATTAAAATCTTTTTTAAAAGCATAACTTTTTAAATATTTTTTCTATGTAAAAGATGATAATATTTATCATAAATGAGAAAAAATATAAAAGCTTTCACTCTTATTGAATTATTAGTTGTTGTGGTAATTATTGGAGTTTTAGCTGCAATTGGAGTGGTAGCTTTTATCGGATACACCTCTAGCGCTAAGATTACTGTAGCAAAGCAAATTTATGCAAATACTAATCAATATATTTCTACCCAGATTAAATTATGTGAAATTGGCGAAACCCAGTCTATGAATAAATGTTTAAATTGTAGCGATATAGTTTCAGGAGGCGCAACCAAAATTATTGTTTGTATGGAAAATACTTCTACTGATGTTAATCCATTTAAAGACTCTGATTTACCATTTTATTTGAAAAGAGCTGTGAATAGCGGAAAATCCAGAGACGATATTTATATTGGAAAAACATTAATTAATTCAGAAAACACTGATCGACAAATTTATTCTTATGTCTGTTTTAAAACTCCATGTTCTAATGATGCAAATATTCTAAGCACATATATCAATATAAATTAGTTAGTCTGCACAGCTAATTATGTATTCGGTGCAATAATTGCATAATCTTGTATTTTTTTTCCATCCCACCAACATATAACGTTAAATTTACCATTTGCATTGAGGTTAGATGAACACTCATTAAACATTTACTAAACAAATTTAGAACCCTCGAAAAGAAATTTTCCGGGGGTTTTTTAAAAATCAAGTTGAATAGTTTTTTCTGATCTATTGGAAGTGTCATT
>JAYPDR010000054.1:0-9295 GCA_038125345.1 Marinoscillum sp.
TCTTCTGGTCATGTAAGAGTGTATACATATCAGTAGATTAACATCACTTTTAGTTTAATTCGAATATACAAAAGATAAATAAAAAAGCGGGATGGACGGGAATTACACAATCGCTCTTTTTAGATCATTTTTAATGATTTTATATGTTGAGGAAGGGTTTTGACTGAGGGTAAATTTCAGATTTTAATCAGATATAGGGAAACATACTAAACTTTAATTTTCAAGTTATATCCATAAATGATGACTTACAGAAATCAAATAAAAGATATCATATGCCATTAAAATTTATAAAGAAAAAAGCTATCTAATAAAATTGATTATAATAATTCAAAATTGTACATTAGTTATGTGAGGTATTTCTTATTCTTTTTTCTTTTTTCTCTATTTACTTCATGTATTGAAGATGAAGTTGGATTATCAGATGTTGATACATCAGAATTAAAACCTAAACTTAAGATTCCCTTTATATTTGGTGAAGTTAAATTGATTAATATTTTAGATAATATCGATTCATCATTAGTAGTTGATGACTCAACAAAAATTTTAAAAGTATTATTTAATAGTGATAGTGTTTTTTCACTAAAATCAGAAAGTATTATATCAATTGATGAATTAGAATATTCTAACTCTCAAAAATTATATACTCAAAAAATTAAGATCAATAATCTTGAAAAGTTAAATAGAAAAATTACGTTGGATGATTTATCTCAAAAAATGCCTTCATTAAATTTTCTTAAGTTTATCCCAGATAGTACTATTTTAATTTTTCCTGCTATTCAGTCTAATGAAAATGGAGGTGATTACGCTTTTAATAGATTTGATAAGTTCAGGTATGCAGTTGTAGACTCAGGTTTCGTTAATATTGGCATTAAGAATAATATTAGTGTCCCGATTAGTGTTGATTTTATAATAAGTGATAATAAAAATGTACTTTTTGATATTAAAATAAATGATTTATTACCTAATGAGGTATTTTTTATTAGGGAAGATTTAGAAAACAAAACTATATATAGTGATTTGAAAATTAATATTTCAAAATTTACAACTATAGGATCTTCAGGTCAAGAAGTTTTAGTAAGTCCAAGCCTTGATAATATAGAGGTTACATTTGAGATGGAAGAACTTATTATACGAGAAGGAGAAATAAATACCAAAGAAATCACTGATCTTGTTGAAAGTAATTTAGATATTGATTTGAGTTTTTATGATAGTGTAGAGATTAAAAATATCATTTTTAGTAAAGGACTTTTAGATTTTAAGATTTCTTCATCCCTCGGGTATGATGTTGAGGTTGAATTTACTCTTCCCTTAAGTATTGAAGGTGATTCAATTTCTGATAGTGCAACTTTACTCTCTAATGGGACTTATGCCGCTACATATAATTTAGAAAATTATGATTTTGATTTATATAATGAATCTAAAAATTTATATAATTCAATTAGAGTCAAATCCAAACTGAATATTAAATCAAATTCAAATTATATAATTTATAAGTATAGAGAGCAGATTGATGTTTCATTTACTTTTAAAAACTTAAATTTTGATGAGATTAATGGATATTTTGGAAGTAAATCTTATAGTGTTGATAAAGAAGAAATAGCTTTAGACCAAGAAATATTTGATTTTTATGATAAAATAGAAGGTGATTTTTTATTGACTAATCCTAGTCTTGGATTTAATATATTTAATTCCATAGGAATACCACTCTCTTTCAATTTAGATGTAGAAGGGTCAGATGAAGAAAATAATAAAGAAAGTATTTCAATAAATACTACAATTAAAGAAGCCTCTTCAAAAGATGGATCATTTACCGAAACACTCTCATTAGTCAATAAGGATAATTCTAATATTGTTAATTTCATAAATTTACCGCCTTCAGGAGGTCTAGTTATTGATGGAAGCTTTTCTGTAAATCCAGATGGTGTTAACTACAATAATTTTATTTTAAGTAGCTCACAAATTTATGGGAATATGTTTGTCGAGCTTCCATTTCAGTTATCTGCATCTAATATGTTGGTATATGATACTTTTGAAATTGAGAAAACAGATTTTGACATTAATCTAGAGAGTGCAGATCTAATTATGAATTATGAATCTAATATTCCGATTTCATTCGATGTCTCTTTAATTTTTTTAGATAGTGTATTTACTGAAATAGATAGTAACAAAGATCAAATTATCATCAGAGGAAGTGATGTAGATGACAATGGTTATTCAATAAATTCAATCCAAGACCTTTTTACCTTAAGTTTAGGTGAGAGAACACTAGAAAATTTAAAAGATGTAAGAAACGTAATTTTTACAATTGAGCTTAATACAAAAAATAAAAGTTCAGTTAATATTACTTCTGATGTGAAGTTTAAGTTTGAATCGTATTTAGAAATTAAATTAGATGGAATCTAAAAAAAATAGTCTTTTAGTTTTAATATTTGGATTTATTTTAAATCATACCTATGGTCAATCTAGTGATATGCTATTTCTTTTTGATAATGTGCCATCTTCAAGAAATGTAAACATTGCAGCATTTGATGACTCTCTTAAATTTAATTTTTCTCTTCCTCTTTTATCCAGCACACATGTATCAGCTAACTCTGATTTTCTATATAGTAATATTATTAAACATCGATCATTAGATGGGTCTAAATATTTAGATGTAGATTCATTTTTAGCTTCTTTGAGAGAAAATAATAGTATTAGTTTAATGGCAAAATTAAATCTTATAAGATTTGGATTTAAGATTAAAGACAGCTACTTAAGTTTTAGTGTTGATGAAAAAATTAATTTTAATATTGGTGTCGATAGAGATATTTTTCAATTTTTAGCTAATGGGAATAGTAACTATTATAATAACCAAGCTTTAGGTGGTTTAAAATCAAATTTAAGTCATACCAGAGAGTTATCTTTAGCATTTGTAAAAAAAATTAATTCTAAAAAAAACTCTTTAAGTTTTGGAATAAAACCAAAATATTACTTTGGGTTATCTGATCTAAACTTAAATAATGAATTCTATTATACTAATGCGAATAATTTTTCTAACATTGGATTTAATGTAGTTGGTCAAGGAACAGTTTCTGGTCCAGTAGATATAATTTCTAATGGAAACTTAGATTTAAGTAGTATAGAATCCAATTTTGATTTTTCCAATTACATTACTAATGCGAACAATAAAGGTTTAGGATTTGATGTAGGGTTTAATTACAGCATAGATATTGGTAAAAAGAATGATAATGAAAATAAAAATGATTCTATTAATCAAACCAATAATCAAACTAAAAAAATTAAAATAGAGTTTAGTGTAATTGATTTTGGAAAAATTAATTGGAGTTCTAACACTTATGAAATAGATTATAAATTAGCGTATCAGTTTGATGGGTTCAAAATTAATAATTCATTAGATCAAGAAAGTGATAATTATATAGCCTTTGGAGATGTAATTAGTAACAAATTAGACTCATTAGAAACAACAAATATTCTCAATTCTACTTATAATAAAAATTATTCAAAAGTTTTAAGTCCTAAATTTTATCTTAATACTTCATATATTTTTTCAAATAAAATCTCAGCAGGTATTTTATTTACTTACTCTAATAATGGCTCTGAAGAAGATTTAAATCTACTCGTTCACTCATCATTAAGAGTAAGTGATATTATTCATTTGTCTTCTAGCTATAGCAGAAAAAATAATTTTGGAGTTGGATTGAGTATTAAGGGAGGATCTTTTCAAATATATGCTCTAACAGATAATATTTTTGGTACATATAAATTTGCTTCTAATCCATATGAATTAAATAATATTTCTTTTAATCTAGGTATAAATTTTATTTTATAAAAACCAATATTTCCTCTTTTTCTAGTTAGGATAATAAAAATAACATCATAAAAATATATTATATTTATTCAGTGAGACAAATAATTTTTCTACTACTTATATCACATTTTTCCTTCTCTCAATTGGTTCCTAGCTTCCATGCTGTTCATCATAAAAAAATTTATTCTGGGATAGGAGATGCCTCAGATAACCCAGCAGAAAGTTGTAAGGCGATTCTAGATAATAATGCTGGAGCATTAGATGGTGTGTATTGGATTAACCTACCCACTGTTGGAGCAACTCAGTGTTATTGCTTAATGGATTCAGATTATGATGGTGGTGGATGGATCTTAGCCATGAAGGCAACAAGAGGGACAACGTTCTCTTATTCCGCAAGTTACTGGACATCTGTAAACACTCTTAATCCATCTGAAGTTAATAGGGATGATGGAGATGCTAAATTTCATTCTATGAATTACTTCCAAGCAAAAGATGCCATGGCATTATTTCCAGATTTCCCAAATATTGGAACTGAGAGTGGAAGTATCGATAATCTTTCAATGTGGAGTTGGCTTGAAAATGATTTCTATAATAATGGATCTCGAACGACTTTATTATTAAGATTACAATCAACCACAACTATTACATCTACTCCTCAAACCTCTTTTGATGGATATAATTCTACTTATTTTTCATCTCAATCGGGTTTTCAATTTTATGGCTTTAATTATACTTATAGCAATTTTAAAGTAAGGTGGGGCTTTGCATGGAATAATGAAGGAAGTCAAGGTTCTAATGATGCTTGGGGCGGAATTGGCCTTTATTTATCTCCCTACAACTATTCTGCTGGAGATAGATGGCACTGGTCAGGTGTGACTGTAAGGGGAGCAAACAGGTCTGCAAGAGTTGAAATTTATGTAAGATAAAGTAATATTTATATTATTTTTTTAATAAAGTTCAATGATTTTATCTAAGAAATACTAATGAAATTCACTATAAATATTATTAAATTTAGTTATGAATAAAATATTAATCTCTATATTAATACTTGTTGGGTGTAATACTTCAAATCACTCACACGAAAATCATCAAAGTAGCAATACTCAATCCTCAGGTTCCCTTAGTCCTCATACCTATACAATGGCTATGATTAATGGCGCGCACATACATATCGATTATTCTTCTCCTAGTGTTCGAAATAGAATAATTTTTGGCGGACTTCTTCCATTTGATGAGGTGTGGCAGTCTGGTGCTCACAATGCTACCTGGATTGAGACAGATTATGACTTACTAGTTGAAGGTCAAAAACTGGAAAGCGGAAAATATGGATTTTTTACTATTCCTTCTAAAGAGGAGTGGACTGTTATATTTAATTCTAATTGGGAGCAACATGGAAAGGATGAGTATGACGATAAAGATGATGTTTTAAGGTTTTCTGTTAAACCTGAGGAATTAGAAGAGAGTGTAGAATCTCTTAAATATGAAGTTATAGAGACTGGAGAAAATGAGGGTGTAATATCTTTGAGTTGGGAAAAAACTCGAATTTCGTTCCAGTTTAAAGTTCAGTAGATCAATCTATTTTATCTGTTTTGCACATTTTTTTTAATAATTTTATATCATCAACCCAGTTGTTTCCATCATAGAACTCAATTCCTTTAAAATCTCTTACCTTATAAAGTGCTTTATTTCCGTAACACGTACCTAAATAGATATATTTTTTATTCTCTTTTTTCGCATGATATACTAATTGTTCCATCATAAATTTTCCTAAAGAAAATTCTTTCAGAAATGAGGTGTCATAAAATGAAAACCAGTAATGGAGAATATTTTCATTTTCGTAGGCTATAACATACCCAATATCTTTACTATCGTCAGAAAAAGTATAGATTGTATTATAATTTTTTCTTTTCAATATCAGCTCTAATCTTTGTTTTGATAGAGAATTATTTGTGAATCTTTCTTTAGCGAAATTCAGACAATAATTTAAAAAATCTGAGCCATGTGTAAACTCAATTTTATTTTGAGATGAAAATTTAATATTGAACTTTTTTTTAGCATTTTTAATTATTCTCTTATTTTCAGAAAGCCTCTTATATTTTTTTAAATTTACTCTTATACTTCTAGCTAGGTAATAAATCTCTTCCCTATTTTTAATATCTCCTGTATACGGAAGAAATCCCTTAGAAAAGCATTTTTCAATCGAGTCGTTAGTTCCAAGTATTGCATTAATTGAATATCCAAATTTATAATTCTTATAATCTACTGAACTTTCTGAAAATCTGTATCTCATATTATCTTGAGAAATTTAATTTACTCTACAAAAGAGTGCATTAAAGTAAACCTAATATTTCCTTTTATATTTTCTTTTTTTTCCTCTAAATCCTTTTTCAGATTTTTTTATTTTTTTACTATTTTCTTTTTTCTTTTCACCTCTAGGATTAGAGAGCTCTACACCGCATTTGAAATTATTCCACATAAATTTTCCTAAACTACTTAAAATTTCTTTTTCATATTTTGTAGGAACTTCAAAGAAGCTAAAACCTGTCATAATATCAATTTTTCCAATTGAAATATCTTTATTTCTCATATAGTCGTTAATTATACCAATAAGATTTTGTGGTTTTAAATTATGTTTTTTTCCTAGATTAATAAAAAATCTAGAGTATCCTTTTTCTGTTTTCTCATCACCGTTATTTCTTTTTTTATTTTCAGAGCTTAAATCTTTGGTGTTATTGTAATAAGAAAGAAATCTACTAAATTCTAATGAAACAATTTGTTTAAGTAGATCTTCTCTATTTAAGTGAGAGACCTTTTCTATAATAGATGGAATAAATTTTTCTATATCTTTATTAACTTCGGAATCAACTATTTTTTCAATTAAGTTCATGAGTTGTACTTCACAAATCTCTTTCCCTTTTGGGATTTCTTTATGAATTATTTCTTTGTTAATTGTTTTTTCAAGTGAGGAGATTTTTCTTTTATCTCTTGCTGATCCAATAACTACTGAAATTCCTTTTTTACCAGCTCTTCCAGTTCTTCCAGATCTATGTATATAGGTTTGATTGTCGTCAGGTAGATTATAGTTTATAACATGAGATAAATTATTTACATCTAAACCTCTAGCTGCTACATCTGTTGCTACTAACAGCTGAATTTGTTTGCTTCTGAACCTCTCCATCACATGATCTCTCTGAGATTGAGAAAGGTCGCCATTTAATGAGTCCGCGTTATATCCATCTTGAAGTAGCTTACTTGAAATATCTTTACTTTCTCTTCTTGTTCTACAAAATACTATCCCATAAATGTTAGGATTGATATCACATATTCTTCTTAGGGCCTGGTACTTATCTCCTATATTAGAAACTAGATAGCAGTTGTGCTCTATATCTGTTACTCCTTCATTCTTAAAATCAACTTCAATTCTTTTAGGTTTTTTCATGTATTTTTTAGAAATCTTTAACACATCTGAGGGCATTGTTGCTGAAAATAGAAGTATTTGTTTGTTTTCATTAGTATCCTCTAATATGAGATCAATATCTTCCTTGAACCCCATATTTAACATTTCATCAGCTTCATCAAGAACTAAAATATTTATGTCTTTTATATTTAATTTGTTTTTGTTTATAAGATCTAATACTCTTCCTGGTGTTCCTACAACTATCTGGCTACCCAATTTAACTTCTTGAATTTGCTTTCTTATATCTGCACCTCCATAAATAGAGACTATATGTAAATCCTTTACATATGTTGAAAATGATTGAAGGTCTTTCGTTATCTGTAGACATAATTCCCTTGTCGGACAAAGTATAAGAGACTGGGTATTTTTATTTTTCAGATTGGTTTTATGGATTATTGGTAAACCGAATGCAGCTGTTTTTCCAGTTCCTGTTTGTGCCAGAGAAATCAAATCCTCATCTGAATTTAGAAGATAGGGTATTGCTTTTAATTGGATTGGAGTAGGTTTTAAAAAGTTTAAGTCAATTAAAGATTTTTGAATAGACTTATTTAAACCAAGATCAGAGAAGTTCATGTAGTAATTTTCTGCAAACCTAGTCTTTTAAATTACTTAAGTGTTGATTATATAGATATTTCTTTTAATACTTATTTTGGATATGTAATCATTTATGAGATTGAAATCTAATTTATATTATTTATTTGGTCTCTAAAGCATATTATTTGGTTTCTAAAGTATAGATTTAGTCTAAATTTAAAATTAAATAATATGAAAAAACACGTTTTTATAATTGGACTATTATTTTCTTTTTCTGCTGCTGCACAGGACTTCAAGATGCCTAAAAGGAGATGTTAATTAGGGTATTATAACATTATTTTTGTTCTATTCTCTCTAGTTGCTTCTGCAGGTCTTCCCAATTTGAAATAGTAGCTGCAAGTTTATTTTTTTTTAACTGATATTCTTCAAAAAATCTTTCATCGAATTGTGTTGGGTTTTGTTCGAGTTCTAAATCATTTTTTTTAATTTTTTCCTCTAATTCTATAATTTCTTTTTCAACTTTATTAATCTTATTGTTTAATGAATTGATTTTTTTCATGTTTTTATAAGAGTCCTTATCCATCTTCTTTTGTGGAGCTACCTTGTTTTTCTTTTCAATATCTCTGATGTCACCTATATTTCTTTTCTCTAAGTAATAATCAATATCTCCTATGTATTCTTTAATGTTCTTCTCTTTAAACTCATACACAATCTCTGATAGACCTTGAAGGAAATCTCTGTCGTGTGAAATTAATATTAAAGTGCCTTCAAAACGTTTGAGGGCCTCTTTTAATACATTTTTAGATTTGATGTCAAGGTGATTAGTGGGCTCATCCATTATCAAAACATTAAATGGGAGAAGCAATAGTTTAGCAAGTGCTAATCTATTCCTCTCACCCCCTGATAAGACTTTAACATATTTATCAACTTCACTTCCTCTAAATAAAAAGGATCCGAGAATGTCTCTTACTTTACTTCTATTTTTTTCAGTTGCAGAATCTTCCATTACCTGGAGTACTGTTTTTTCGTCATCTAAATAATCAGCCTGATTTTGTGCAAAGTATCCGATTTCTACATTGTGACCTATTTTTAAAGATCCAGTATAATCTATTTCATTATTTATTATTTTGGCAAGTGTCGTTTTCCCTTGACCGTTTTGACCTACAAAAGCTACTTTTGAGTTTCTTGCAAGAATTAAATTAATAGAGTTTAATACCTCTAGCTCACCGTAATTTTTTGAAAGATCTTTGATTTCAAAAATTACTTTGCCTGGATTAACTGAGATAGGGAAGTGAACATTCATAACGCTTGTATCCTTTTTGTCCACCTGTATCCTATCCATCCTATCAAGTTTTTTGATAAGAGACTGTGCCATAGATGCTTTGGAGGCTTTAGCTCTAAACTTATTTATAAGTTTTTCTGTGTTTTGAATTTCTTTTTCCTGATTTTTTTGAGATGCAATCTGCTGCTCTCGCATCTCTTCCTTCAAGATTAGA
>JAYPDR010000054.1:9305-11089 GCA_038125345.1 Marinoscillum sp.
TCTATGGTCCTGTTCGTGATATTATCTAGAAACATTTTATCGTGAGAAACTATTAATACAGCGCCTGAATAGTTTTTAAGAAATGATTCGAACCAGATGATAGAGTCAATGTCTAGGTGATTTGTAGGTTCATCTAATAGTAATAAGTCATTATCTTGTAATAATAACTTAGCAAGCTCTATACGCATTCTCCAACCACCTGAGAGTGTGCTTGTTTGTTTATTGAATTCAGATGATTTGAAGCCTAAACCAGTTAGGATTTTCTCTGTATCTCCTTCGTAGCTATAGCCTCCAATGATTTCAAATTTATCTTGAAGGGTTTGTAGATCTATCATCAGCTGATTATATTCTTTACTTTCAGTGTCTTTTCTATTTATAAGTTCATTACTGATATCTTCTATTTTCTTCTCAACTAACTTTATTTCTACAAAAGCTTCGTAGGTTTCCTCAAGAACTGTTCTTCCCTCCTCAAAATCAATATCTTGTTTTAGAAACCCAATTTTTAAATCTTTATCAGTAGCGATCTCTCCCGTATCTGGTTCCATCTCCCTAGACAATATCTTTAACATGGTGGACTTTCCTGCACCATTTTTACCAATAAGGCCAATTCTATCCTTTCTACCTATCCTATATGTTATGTTATTGAATAGGTCATATCCTTGAAATGAGATAGAGAGATTATGTACATTGAGCATAAAAGAGTTTTGAGTGATTTGATTAATCTATAAAGAAAAAGCGGTATGGACGGGACTCGCACAATCGCTCTTTTTAGAGCAAATTTAATGATTTTATAGTTAGGACGACCAAAAGGACGACCGAATATTTTATTATATTTTTCATACCATAGGGAATTGTTTCAACCCCGTATCTTAATTTGATTATATTCCCAGATATAGGTAAATTAAATGATTTAAAAGTTAGTGCTTAATCTTTAAATTTTATGATTGGTAAAATATCTAAACATATAAAAATTTTTACTAGAATATTTAATGAAAAAAAAGAATTAGAAAAAGCAAAAATAATTGATAATAAAACATTAAATAAGGTTTTAGAATCAGTATTAAAAGTAAAATTTTCAGAATTTAATTCTAAGGAAAATAGTTTTTTTAAAGAATGCGAATTATATAGAAAATCCCTGTTAACTAATGATAGTATGATTTCTTATGATGTTTTTGGGATTAATAAAATGGAAATGGTTAGTGCTATATGTAAAAATGCAGCTTCAAAAATTAAATTTTGTCAATTACTATATTGTCTGATTGATAATTTAAATTTTAAATCTGTTTTAGAAATAGGAACTAATCTAGGCGTTTCTGGCACTTATATATTGAAAGCATTAAAAAAACATAAAGACCCAAAATTTATTTCAATGGAAGGGTTACCTGGTCTTTGTAAAATTTCTTTAAAACAATTTTCATCAATTATTGAGTCTAAAAAAGTTGATATTATTGAAGGATTATATGATGAAACATTTCCCATTCTTATTAAACAGAATCATTTATTTGATTTTGTTTTCATTGATGGAAATCATAGTGAAAAACCAACATTAAATTATTTTGATCTTATTAAGAAAAATTTCACAAAAAACTCTGTATTAGTTTTTGATGATATTAATTGGAGTAAAGGGATGATAAATGCTTGGAATAAAATTAAAAATGATAAGGATGTTAATTATAGTATTGACTTATATCAGCAGGGTATAGTTATAATTGCTAAAAATGATCCTAATCGAAATATTAATTTCAACTTACATTTATCTTATTAATTATATTGTAAAATTATTC
>JAYPDR010000055.1:0-6190 GCA_038125345.1 Marinoscillum sp.
TCAAAAGAATTTTTAGATAGACAAAAAGAAGAGGTTTCTAAAAGACTAGTTCAGGCTGATGTAGTAATAACAACTGCACAAGTATTTGGATCAAAGTCCCCAATATTAATTTCTAAAGAATTAGTTGATAAAATGAATCCTGGATCCGTAATTATAGATTTAGCTTCTGCTACTGGAGGAAATTGTGAACTTACTAAGGATTCAAAAATATTAGACCATAATGGTGTTAAAATTGTGGGGAATTCTTATTTAGCCTCTGAATTAGCTCATGATGCTAGCAACCTTTTCTCAAATAATGTAGTTAATTTAATTGACTATATTGTTAAGGAAAATAAGTTTATAAGTGATGATGATGATATTTTAAAAAGCTGTAAAATTTAAATATGAATGAGCTAATTAGTTTTTTAATTGAAAATGAGGTATTAATTTATCTTCTTCTATTTACAATTCTATTAGGATTTGAGGTTATATCAAAGGTTCCTTCAGTCCTTCACACACCTCTTATGTCTGGTGCTAATGCAATTAGTGGTATTGTTATTTTAGGAGCAATAATTCTGATAAGAACTACTGAATCTGATAATTACCTTATTTTATTTCTTTCCAGTATTGCCCTATTTGTAGGATCTATAAATGTATTTGGTGGTTTTTTTGTTACAAATAGGATGTTAGAGATGTTTAACAAAAAGAAAAAGAGTTGATGGAAAAAATCTTATTTCTAGCATCTGCTTATTTATTAGTATGGGGTTTGAGGCTTCAAAGCGATCCCTCATCAGCAAGTAGGGGGAATAAATTAGCTTCTATTGGTATGATATTAGCAATTTTTGCTGCAATAATTATGCCTATAGAAAAAAGTAATTCTAATTTACTATGGGTTATTGTACCCTTATCACTATCATCTATTATTGGATATTTAATTGCAAAAAATATTAAGATGACCTCGATGCCACAGATGGTATCAATTTTTAATGGTTTAGGAGGATTTAGTGCAGTTCTTTTATCATATGCTGAATTATATAAGTATATTGTTTATCCTGAAAATTATGATTTTTCAGTTGTTTTAGTTCTTATATTAAGTTTATTTATTGGATCTGTTGCTTTTACTGGAAGTTTATTAGCATTTGCTAAGCTTGATGGATATAAATGGTCAGAAAAATTAACATTACCGTCTCAACACATAATTAATATTATCCTAATTTGTGTTGTAATTGGATTGTCTTTTTTCTTCCTACAGAAAGCTCAAATAGATTATTTATTCTTGATAATTTTAGTATCATTTATTTATGGAGTATTCTTTGTTGCTCCAATTGGTGGTGCTGACATGCCAGTTGTAATTTCATTGTTAAACTCTTTCACTGGAATTACTGCAGCTTTAACTGGTATTATTTTTGGAAATATTGTAATGCTTCTTGGAGGTATTTTAGTTGGTGCTGCTGGAACCATACTCACAATTTTAATGTGCAATGCTATGAATAGGTCCTTACTAAATGTAATAGTTGGTGGGTTTTCTTCTAGTGGATCCTCAGCCGAAAATCATTCACATGGTGATATTAGTGAGATTTCTGAGTCTGATTTTGCTGTACAATTATTTTACTCTAATAAAGTTATTATTGTTCCAGGATATGGACTTGCTGTTGCACAAGCTCAAAAAATTTGTAAAGAAATTCAAGAAGTTTTAGAGAAAAATAATGTTGATGTTAAATATGCAATTCATCCGGTTGCAGGAAGAATGCCAGGTCACATGAATGTTCTTTTAGCAGAGGCAGATGTTGACTACTCTAGATTAATTGAATTAGATCAAGCTAACGAAGAATTTAAATCAACCGATGTAGCTGTTATTATTGGAGCAAATGATGTTGTTAACCCAGACGCAATTGATAACTCTTCAAGTCCTTTATATGGAATGCCAATTCTAAAGGTTTGGGATTCTTTGTCTACTGTGGTATTAAAAAGAAGTATGTCAGCAGGTTATGCTGGAGTTCAAAATCCATTATTCTTCAAAAAAAATAATAAAATGTATTTTGGAGATGCTAAGGAAAGTTTACAAAGATTATCATCAGAGCTTAAAAATCTATAATTTTTTTTTATAAATTGTTCTTATGTCATGGAGAACAATATTTTTTCTTTTTTTGTTATTTTCTTCATGTGGTTATATTAAAAATGAAAAGCCTAATATTATTCTTTTTTTTTATGATGATCTCGGATACGGTGAGTTAGGATCATACGGTCAGAAAATAATTCAAACAAAAAATATTAACAAACTTGCAGAGAGAGGATTAAAATTTACAAATTTTTATTCAGGATCACCCGTTTGTGCTCCTTCGAGAAGTATTTTATTAACTTGTCTACATTCTGGACATACAAAGATTAGAGGAAATCATGAATATGGAAGTAGAGGAGATGTATGGGATTATTATAAAATGTCTAAAGATCCAAATTTAGAAGGTCAATACCCAATTGGTAGTGAAGAAATTATTTTTCCAAAGCTATTAAAGAAGAAAGGTTATAGTAATGGTATGATTGGAAAGTGGGGACTTGGTCCTCCGAATTCTTCATCTATACCTACAAAAATGGGTTTTGATTATTTCTATGGATATAACTGTCAGAGGATGGCTCATAATCTTTTCCCACCTCATTTATGGGAAAATGAAGAAAGAGACATATTAGATAACCAAGTGATTTCTCCAAGATTAAAGCTAAAAGATGGACAAGATCCTTATGATGAGAATAATTATAAAGTGTTTAATCAAAATGATTATGCTCCTGATATGATGCACAAAAAAGCAAAAGAATTTATTGAAAAGAATCATGATGGTCCATTCTTTCTTTATTATGCGAGCCCAATTCCTCATGCGCCTTTACAAGCCCCTCAATATTTAGTTGAGAAGTATAGAGAAATAATTGGCGAAGAAGATCCGTATTTAGGTGATAAAGGATATTTTCCTAATAGATATCCGAGAGCAACATATGCAGCTATGATTGAATATATTGATATACAAGTTGGTGAGATAGTAGATCAATTAAAAAGATTAAAAATTTATCATAATACAATAATTATGATAACCAGTGATAATGGTCCAACTTATGCAGGAGGAGTTGATTTTAAATATTTTAATAGTACAGGTGTATTCCAAAATGATCCTAAGAGAATGAAAGGTTATACTTATGAAGGTGGAGTAAGAGTACCTTTTATTGTTTCTTGGCCTAAAGAAATTAAAGAAGGTAGAGTAATAGAAGAAATTTCGATTTCATATGATATTTTTCCTACTATAATGGAATTATCTCAATTTAGTGGCTCATATATAACAGATGGAGTTAGTTTATTTGATATTATTACAAATAGAAAAAAATCATTGGATAGAGATTATATTTATTGGGAGTTCCCTTCATACGGAGGACAGCAGGCAGCTAGGTCTGGAAAATATAAAGCTATTCTTAAGGACATAAATAATGGAAATAAAAATATGGAGTTATATAATCTATCTAATGATTTGAAAGAAGAAAATGATATCTCATCAGATTTTCCTGAAATTGTAAATAATTTTAAAAATATTTTTGAAACAGAGCATGTGAAATCTGAAATTGATAGATTTAAATTGGGCTATATAGATAATTAAATTTTATTTTATGAATAAAATAGATAGAAGAAGTTTTTTAAAGAAGACCTCGTTAACGGGTGCCGCATTTGCTGCAGTTTCATCCATTTCAACTTCACAATCAAAAATAAGAGAATCTAATTCTACTTACATGGGAGATTTTAAAGCTCCAAAAATTGATAAGGTCAAGTTAGCATTTATTGGTGTAGGGGCTAGAGGTTCTGGACATGTAAAACAATTATCTATGATTGAAGGAACTGAGGTAGTTGGTATTTGTGATTTATATGAAGATTTAGCTTTACGATCAAAAAAAATATCTGAGGAATTAGATAACTCTAGACATAAGAATATTAAAATATATCATAGTAATGAAAATCATTGGATTAAAATGATTCAAGAAGTAAAACCTGATGCGGTCTTTATTTCTACAAACTGGGAAAATCATGCACCAATGGTTATTAAAGCAATGGAACTCGGATCCCATGCATTTGTAGAAGTTCCTATGGCAACCAATTTAGATGATCTTTGGAATATTGTTAACACCTCTGAAAAGACTAAGAAACATTGTATGATGATGGAGAATGTGAATTATGGTAGAGATGAACTCATGTTTTTGAATATGTGTAGACAAGGGTTAATTGGTGATTTTCTACATGCAGAGGCTGCATATATACATGAATTAAGATTTCAGATGGAAGAGCAAGAACGAGGGACAGGCTCTTGGAGAACCTATCATTATGCTAAAAGCATTGGTAATCTTTACCCAACTCATGGTTTAGGGCCAGTAGCTCAATACATGAACTTAGCTAGAGGAGATGATAATTTTAAGTCTTTAGTTTCATTTTCAACTCCGGCAAAAGGTAGAAAAATATATGCTAAAAAGCATTATCCTAATGATCATAAGTGGAATAATTTAGAGTATAAGAATGGAGATCTTAACACATCAATAATAAAAACTTCATTGGGAAGAACTATTATGGTTCAATGGGATGAAACTAGCCCAAGACCATATTCAAGACATAATTTAATTCAAGGAACTCTTGGAACTTTAGCTGGTTTTCCAACTAGAGTAGCGCTTGAAGGTGGTGTAGAAGGAATTACTAAAAATCATCATTCTTGGGTTCAGGGAGAAGATTTAGAGAAGTTATATGATAAATATGATCATCCTCTTTTCAAAAGGATAGGAGATGAAGCACAGAGAATGGGTGGACATGGAGGAATGGACTTTATTATGAGATATAGAATTATTGAGTGCTTAAGATCGGGTAAACCTTTAGACCAAAACGTTTATGAAGGTTGTTTCTGGAGTGCTGTCACACCACTAAGTGCTGAATCAGTACTTAATGGTGGTGCACCTCAAAAATTTCCAGATTTCACAAGAGGAAATTGGAAGAATACTAAAAATCTTGAAATAATTAGTTAAATATTTTCTCCTATTATTATAGGAGCATTCATATTATCTAATTCAACTTTCAAAACTGGTAACTTATTAGAGATAGAGTTAAGCTCATTAGTTAACTTTTCTAACATACTATTAGCAATATCAAGACTTTGTTTATGTTGACCAGTTGGGCCATAGGTAGAAGTTAGTCCTCTGTAAGCATTTCCTAAGAAGCTACTTACACTTGGTTCATTTCTCTCACCAATCTCAGATTTTGCAGGGTTACCATTAACTTTTATAGATAGAGAATTTAGTTCTTCATCAATATCTAAGAGCTTTTTACTTAGCTCGTTATTAATAGATTTAGATCTGCTTAGTGATAATCTCATAGCTTTGACAAGATTTACTGTCTCATTTAGCTTATCTGAAAAAATCGCTTGTCTATTTTGTAACTGGAGAATATTTTCTGCATGATTATTATATTCTGAGTAGCTCATTCCTTGTAGAGTTCCTCTCTGTAGATCTACAACATTAAACTCTATAGGATCATCTAATTCAGTCACTTCCCCATCTTTTTCTTTTACTAGAGTAGCAGAATATATCCCAGGAGATGCAAGTTGTCCAGAATTAAACCATCCTCCACCGCCTCTTCCTTCTCTAGAAGGAAGTCTATCTGGGTTAATAGCACTAGAATTTCCATGTCTCAGGTTCCACGCAACTCTATTTAGTCCCTTAGATTTAGGAGCATTAACTTTGTTAATTATTCTTCCTTCAGAATCTTTTATATAAATAGAAATTTTAGTTCCCTCATCTCTAGACTCCTTCTCTAACGATTCCCAGTCAATTTCAGGAATCTGTTGACCTTTTTTAATTAAATCTTTCTCTTTATTAACTCTCTCACTTTTCATGGAAGGATATGAATTAGAGAGATGATAAGTGAAAACAGCTCCAAAATCTGGATTTTCAGCAAAGTAGTAGTCGGCACCTGTATTTCCAACACTATTTTTAGGTAAGTACCACAATGCATCTCTTGAGTTAAAAAGAGCTCCTTCTTTTGATAAATTCTCTGAAGTCATCTCTCGTAATGAAGAGTAATCATCTAAAACAAAGAATCCTCTTCCAAACGATGCAGCAACTAAATCATTTTCTCTTTTTTGAATAGTTATATCTCTAAAAGAAATAGTTGGTGCTCCTGGAATTTTATTCCATTTTATAC
>JAYPDR010000055.1:6200-10847 GCA_038125345.1 Marinoscillum sp.
TCCCAAGTCTGTACTTTTAAATAAGAAAGGCCTGTAATCCCCTTCTTTATGATTATCAAGAGATACATAAACAGTATTTTCATCAAAATTATCTGCATTTATATCATTGACAAATGTTCTTTCAGGTAAACCAAGCTGAGTTACAGGGATTTTTTTCCAAGATTCTCCGCCATTTGTTGTTACTTGTATAAATCCATCGTCAGTACCTGCATAAATCAATCCCTCTTTGACAGGAGACTCTGATACCGAAGTAATAGTATTATACATAGACATTGCACCAACATCCCATGAATTATCCCAACCTTGCCTTCTTCCCATAATTGGTAAGTCTAACCTCTCCTCATTTCTAGTAAGATCACCTGATATTGGTTCCCAGCTATCACCTCTATTTTCAGATTTCCAAACTCTATGTGAAGCGAAGTACAATCTCTCTGGCTTATGAGGGCTTACAAGTATAGGTGAATCCCAGTTCCATCTTTCATAAGACTCATTTTCTCTAGGCTGAGGTTGAATAAGTACAGCTTCTCCTGTTTTTAAATCAACTCTATGTAAAACACCTTGTTGAAACTCACCATAAACTATATCATCGTAAACCGGATCTGTAGCAGCTTGGTGTCCATCTGCACCTAAAATTTTATACCAATGATCATTACTAATACCTTGTCTCTCATCAGTTCTAGATGGCCCACCAGCAGATCCGTTATCTTGTGTTCCACCAAAAATATGATAGAATGGGTATGCATTGTTTACAGCTACTTTATAAAACTGAGTAATTGGAAGATTTTTATGATATTTCCATGTTTCAGCTAAATCAAAAGACTCATAAATACCAGCATCAGTCCCAACTAATAAATAATTTGGATCATCGTCTCTGAATGCAATAGAATGATTGTCAGAGTGTTTATCTCTTTCTCTCAACTCATTGAAAGTCTTTCCACCATCTTCTGAGGTTAATATTCTTACATTCATAAGATAGAGTCTATCAAATTTGTGTGGACTAGCATAAAGTTCTTGATAGTAGTGAGGACCTGTTCCTCCAGAGACAGTATTAGACATTTTCGTCCATGAAGATCCTCTGTCTGATGACCTGTATACAGCTCCTTTGGTTCTCTCTAATTCTAGTGCAGCATATAATACATCTGGATTTTGAGGAGAAATAGCTAAACCTATTTTTCCAATATTTGATGCAGGAAGTCCAGTTTTTAATTTTTCCCAAGTTTCTCCACCATCATCTGATCTGTGTAAACCTGATTCAGGACCACCACCTACAAGTGCTGCAACTGTTCTGTGTCTCTGCCAAGTGGCTGCATACAATCTATCGGGATTTCTTGGATCAATTACTATTTCAGTTACACCTGTCCATTCATTTCCACCTAATACTTTTTTCCAATTTTCACCACCATCAGTAGTCTTATAAAGACCTCTCTCGCCACCTGAGCTCCAGAGTGGGCCTTGAGAAGCAACCCAAACTACATCTGAATTATGTGGATGAACAATTATCTTAGATATATGCTCAGAATTTTTTAAACCCATATTTTTCCAGGATTTTCCTCCGTTCTCACTTTTAAATACTCCGTCACCAAAAGCTACATGTCTACCACCAACATTTTCACCTGTTCCGATCCAAATAACTGAGTTATCGTTTGGATCTATTGTAACACATCCTGTAGAGTAGGTTGATTCTCGATCAAAAATTGGTGTGTAAGTAGTTCCTGAATTTACAGTTTTCCATACTCCACTCGATCCAGTTGCAACATACCAGACGTTGTCATTATGAGGGTCGATAGCTATATCTGATATTCTCCCTGACAAAAACGCAGGACCAACATTTCTTAGCTTGAGAGCCGATAGAGACAAATTATCTTCTTTTTGAACGTTATTTGAACTTTGAGGGGCTCTTCTTCTTTGAGAATTACTATCTAAAGCAAATAAAAATATTAAAATAAGTAAAAAAGTTTTTTTCATTTTGTAAGGGTTTAATTAGAAAAAAAAGGGAATATAATTTATGTATTTTTTTTTATATTAAATATGAATCATATAAAAAAAAAGTATTAGTATTATAGTATGGATATTTTAAATATAGTATGGATATTTTAAATAATGATCAGCTTATTTCAATTTTCCAAATTGTAATTGGACTTTCAGTTATCAGAGTTTGGACTATAAACTTTAATAGACCTAGCTCATGGAGAGGAGGGTCAGCATTAAATATGAGAGAAGAGTTTGAAGCTTATGGGCTTCCATCTTGGATGATGTATCTAGTGGGCACTCTAAAAGTAGTTTTTTCAATTGGTCTTTTGGTAGGTTTATGGGTTCCTGAAATTGTTAAATTTTCTGCATCAGGTATAGCAATTCTAATGTTTTTTGCTATTCTCATGCATTTAAAAATTAAGGATCCTATAATCAAATCAATACCTTCAGTTACTTTTATGATTTTATCACTTTTAATAGTAATTCTTGAGAGTTAGATTTTTATTTTTCTTTTTTTTATTTATTCAAATTTCATGTTCAACTAATGATTTTTTTAATAAATCAATTGAGTTCCCAAGTAACTCTTCTGAGTCATTCCTTTTGTCTACAGAAGATGACTTATTTATATCATGGACAGAAAAAGTTTTAGATACTAACTTTCTTTATGTTAGAAGATTTAATGGTAAAGATTGGAATACCAAAGAGCTAATAAATAAAGGGACAGATTGGTTTGTTAACTGGGCTGACTTCCCATCTCTATCTTATAATCATACCTCTAATTCTATATTCTCTTTTCATCTTCAGAAAAGTTCAAGTGAAACTTTTTCATATGATGTAAATTATCATTTTAGTAAGGATAGTAATTGGAAAGACATGAGTAATATTCATGATGATAACACTTTATCTGAACATGGATTTGTTTCATCTATCCCTTATCAAGATGGTTTTATGGTTAGTTGGTTAGACGGAAGGAATACTTTTGGAAAAGGTCATGATGGACATGCAAAGGGAGCAATGACAATTCGTTCAGCAATTTTAGATAGAAATGGAAGAATATCTAATGAATTTCTTGTAGATAATATGGTATGTGACTGTTGTCAAACATCAATGACGATTTCAAATAATATTCCAATTTTAGTGTACAGAAATAGATCTGAGTCAGAGATTAGAGATATCTATCTTTCTAGATTTATCGATAATGAGTGGACAGAAGGAATACCCATTCATGAAGATGGATGGGAGATTAAAGGATGTCCTGTTAATGGACCAAATATTGACTCTAATGGTGAAAATGTAGTAGTTTCATGGTTTTCAGCGTCTAATGGAAGGCCAAAAGTGAATTTAAAATTTTCGAAAGATAGTGGGAGGACGTTTGGAGACAAGATATTAATTGATGATACTGATAACTCACCAATTGGCAGAGTTGATGTTGAGTTTATTTCATCTGATGAAGTCTTGATCAGCTGGTTGTCAACAATTCAGGGGAAAGGAAAATTACTAATGAGAAAGGTAAACATTAATGGAGAACTTGGTGAAATTAAAGTTATTGATGAAGTTTCCACTGAAAGATCTACAGGCTTTCCTCAGATTGAAGAATATAATAATGATTTATATATATCATGGACTGATAACTCAGAAGGATCAAAGAAAGTAAATCTAACAACAATCCCTCTTTCATCACTTTAGTTTGATAAAGATATATTATCTATATAATATTCACCTTTATTAATTTTAAACTCTATGAACTTAAACTTTTTATTAGGAAGTTGCACATAGTATGTAGAGAAATTAATGTCATTTATTTTTTTGAATCTCTCTTTTGTCAGATATTCAAATTTAAAATTATCTAGATCGATTTTAGTATTAAATACATTTATATCTTCTCTATGGACATTTTTTTTCTCTTCATCTAAAAAATTGACAGAAATTGATGAAGAATCATTTTCGTTTGATAAATCAAAAATGAGATTTTTATACTGTTTTTTATTTTCTAAAATATTTATTATTAATGATGTTGAGTCGGAGGAATTGATATATAGAGAATTGTTTTGCTGTTCTTTTCCTCCCCTAAATTTGATAGGTTCTAATTTAATTTTTTTTATGTTTGAGAAACCTATTATAGATTCTTTTGACTCTGACATCTCATCAACCTCAAAATCATGTAATACTTTACTTCCTCCTTTTTTGGACCTTGAAATTATTTTTTTTGACTTAGTGTTTTTTATAGTATAGTTTACTGATTTTATTAAGTTTTCAAATGAGGACTTATCTTCATTTTTTATAAAATTTATGAAATTATATAAATAAAAAGTTAAAAGTTTTTTTTGGTAGAATCCTGGTAAAATATTCCTATTATTTACCATGTATTCATTAGGAAAACCAGTGTCATCTTTACCCCAGGAGCTATTAAATTGTGAATGATTTGCACCTTCAATTAAAATATTAAAGTCAGAAAAAGATTCGGAGTTTGATAATCTATTTGATTGTCTAATTCCAAAAAAACTCTCCTCGTCGCTATCCATACTACCGTGAACACTTAAATAATTAATATTTTTAAGGTTATAATTTCTTAAGTATCTATAATCGGTAGGTGCTAATGTTACTATACCTTTGATACCAAAATTATAATTAAATTTTATGTTACCATTTTCAGGAAAATGCTTTAAAGTATTAAAT
>JAYPDR010000056.1:0-10674 GCA_038125345.1 Marinoscillum sp.
AGCAATATTCGCATGCATCTTGGCTATTACTAAACTAAGCATATTGTTATGATGAATTTTAGAATCTAAAAATGCAGGTATACTTCTTCTAATTGATGAGCTTATCGCCCGAATTCCTTTAGAGAAATCATAAACTTTTTTCTTCCATTCAGCAAGAACAATAAGACAGCATCCGCTTTGATTTAATCTTGCATCCATCCCAGATGTAACCTTCTCGCCTCTTGTCAAAGTAAGCCTGATGTGAGTATCATCATTCATACCATTTGCCTCAAGTGTTTCTTTAATAGCTTTTTTAATTTCCTCTTTTGTTGGAACGCCTTCATAACCAAGTGCATGTGCCCCTTCTTGGAGTCGATTTAGATGTTTATCATAACAGACAATTCCTTGAGGATAAACTCTAAGTCCCTCCCAAACTCCATCTCCATTTTGGACAATACTATCAAATACAGAAACTTTAGCATCTTTCCTTGGAAGTAATTCTCCATTTACGTGAATAAATATGTTTTCATTTTTAGGATTATACTCTTGTAACATTATACACTAATTGAATTTATTTTTAATTTATCATAATATTTTAAAGCCTTAAAATAAAGACTTTCACAATGTTTTGGTAATTCTCTACTGCTTGTTTTTTGTTTTGCAAAACCAGTAGAGCTATGTACATTTTTATACCAATAATCAGCCCATACTCCATCCTCTTTAATACCTCCGGCTGGCCAAGATAGCATCTCTTCATAGAATGGTATTTCTAATTTATCACAAAGTTTAGAAAGCAGGACTTTTGGGTTCTTAAGTATTTCTGCAGAATCTAAAACTACAGGGTTTTGATTTTGTGTTTTATTGAAAAGTTCCCAAGACTTTTTAAGACCGATGTCTTGCATAGTTGGCTCATTTATAACCTGTGCAAAGGAAGCGATAAGTTGTTTTGGATTTCTTACTAAAAAAAGATTGATCATGTTTTCAAGAAAGTCTAAATCCATCTGCTGATGGTGATGTGCCATGTTTTTTAAAAATAAAATATCACAATCTCTAGTATTATAAATATTATTTAGTGTTTCATTAATATCTGTAGACATTGCCTTAAGAGTTTCTTCTCTTCCTGGATGATCAATTCCTGTAGTGTAAAGATAATGAGCGTAGAAGGGTTCGTCTATAACTTTTGTGTCTGGTCTACGTGAAAATGAATACATTAATGCTGTTGATAAATTTCTTGGTCCAGATATTAAATTAATTATTTTCATCTCCAGGAATAATTGTCACAAATTAAACATTTTTGCAAAAAATTTATGGATATTCGACACCTTTCAAAAATTATCCGTCTTCTTTTCATTATTCTCACAACTAATAATAATATGTTTGGCCAATACACAGATAGTATTAAAACCATTAATATGGAAGAGGTTATGATCTCGGCTAACAAAACAGAGAAACCATTTGTAGAGTTAACTGTTCCTGCAAAAATTATTTCAAAAATAGAGATTGAAAATTCGGGTCACTCCCGATTAGATGAAATACTTAGCGAACAAGTTGGTATAGTCACTGTCCCAGGATTTGGAGGCAGTGAAGGAGTCCAGCTTCAAGGTATAGATCCAGAGTATACATTAATATTAATTGATGGGATGCCTATAATTGGTAGAGTTGCTGGAATTCTTGATTTGTCTAGAATTTCTCTAGGCTCAGTAGAAAGAATAGAAATTATTAAAGGAGCGTCATCTAGTCTTTACGGATCGGAAGCTTTAGGTGGTGTAATAAATATTATTACTAAAAAAAGAAAAGAGGAAGGTCTTACTAAGAAAGTATATTATCAATATGGTTCATATAAAACTCAAGATATATCAGCTGATATTTCTATAAGAAAAAACTATCTATCTGTTTTTGGAAATTTTAATTATTACTCAAGTGATGGTTATGATTTAATTGAAACTGATGCCCAAAAAACAGTTGAAGCATATAAAAATCATTCTAGTTCTTTTGGAGCTTCATATGATATCAAAAAGCTTGGTGAAGTATTTTTAAATTATAAATTATATGATGAGCAAAGAGACGGGACAATTTTTATTACTAGTCCTGGAACTGAAAATATTTCAAAAACAACAGAAAATAATTTTTCAATAACTTATAAAAATGATCTTTCAAAAAGTGTTACTCTTATTATTGATCTTTTCAAGACAAGTTATATAAATAAAGAAGAACAGTTAAGCTTAAGTAACAATATAATTAAAAACTACTTTAACCAATCTCTAAATAGATTAGATGCTCGATTTAAACACAGCACAAGTACCGGGTCTTATTATACTTTAGGTTTTGGTTATGATAAGGATGAGTTAGAAAGAACTAATATTTCTATCAAACCTAGACACCAGTCAAATTTTTATTATTTTCAATATGACTGGAATACAAACGATAGATTTAATCTCGTTTCAGGAATAAGATATGATAATCACACCAATTATAGCTCCCAGTTAAGTCCTAAATTATCCTTTAAATATAATTTTTCTAATAATTTAAGCTTAAAAGGATCATTTGGATATGGATATAAAACTCCAGACTTTAGGCAATTATATCTTAACTATACCAATACCACAACTGGATATATTGTGTTGGGAACATATGTGATAGATGATATAATAAATGAGTTACAGTCAAATAATGAACTTCTGTTTTATAATGATCTTTTTACAAATGAACTTCTAACAGAAAGTTCTCATAGCTATAATTTAGGACTGCAATATTTTTTAAAACCTGATCTTCCTTTAGAAATAAATCTATTTAGGAATAATATTTTCAATTTAATAGAAACAAATATTGTTGGTAGAAAATCAAATGGCCAAACAATTTATAGTTATTCAAATGTAAGTAAAGCGTTTACTCAAGGAATTGAAGCTCAGGGATCATGGCGGCCGTCGACTAAGTTTTCATTAAAAGGAGGTTACCAACTTTTATTTGCTAAAGATAATAACGTTATAAATGATTTTGCCAGAGGCCAGGTGTATGCAAGAGATCCAATTACAAAACAATCATTTCAGCTCTTCAAAAAAGACTATGTTGGATTATACGGAAGATCAAGACATCAACTAAATCTAAATGCAAACTATTTTATGAATCAGAAAAAAGACAACTTGAGCTTAAGATTAATTTACAGAGGAAAATTTGCTTTAGTTGATAGTAATAACAATTCATTTTTAGATAAATATGATAGCTTTATAAAAGGACACATGACATGTAATATCACTTATAATAAATATGTGTCAAGAAACATCACTTTTCAATTTTATATTAAAAACCTTTTTGGATACAAAGACGTAGAAAATCTATTGAATAATCCAGGAAGAATTTACTCTTTAAAGCTTATTTTAAAAAACTAGTAATTTTTTGGGAAATTATAATTGTTGATTTTAGCTTCGCGAGAAAATATATTCCAATAAAATTTAAATTATGAAAAAATTATATGTGTTACTGATTTTGCCATTCCTTATCTCATGTTCTGACGATGATCCTGTGCTTGAGCCAACAGAGGCAATGATTGTTGTTAACCTAGAAGCAATGACTACTTCTGGTCCAGGAGAACCTCCTGCAGGCGAATTTGTTAAGTTTAGTTTCTCTGAACAAGATGTTGTGGAAGGTGATAATTGGGATATAGCTTTTAGAGCAACAAAAATATTAGTAAACGGTGGATTTTCTGCTGCATCTGATGAACCAGACAGAACAGGAATAGCAGCAGGTTACGTGGCAGTAGGAGCATATGGGTCTATAAAAAGTGTAGATGAGTCTTTATTAACTCAAGACTCACAAACAGCTTATGCAATTCCTGCGGTTAGCGATGAGGGTTGGTATAATTACAATCCACAAACATATTTGGTTACACCAATTGCAGGAAGAACTCTAATATTCAAAACTCATAACGGGAGATATGCTAAGATGGAGATTCAAAGTTATTACAAAGATTCACCAGCATCGCCTAATCCTTTCACAAGTCAAGGCCAAACCTACACGTTTAATTATACATATCAACCAAACGAAGGAATAACTACGTTTGATTAAACATTAAGAATTTAAACTTGTTTTCATAATAGGGAGCCTTTAAAGGCTCCTTTTTATTTTGATTAATTCTAAATAAGAATTAAAATTGCAAACTGTTTAGAATAAGTCTAAATAAAATGAGATTAATCGCCCTGTTATTAAATTTTTATTATTTAAATGTCTTTGCTCAACAAAAATCAATAGAAGGAATAATTGTTGATAGCAAAACACTGTTACCTTTAAAAGAGGTTGAAATAAAAATTAAAAACTCTGAATATAAATTTATCACACACATTAATGGTAAATTCTCTTTTTTAGATATGGAGAAGGGAGTCTATGAACTAATAATATTTAAGTCAGGATTTAAAGAAATTAAAAAAACAATTATACTGTCTAATAAAAACATAAATTTAAAACTAAGTCTTGATGAAAACCACATTAATTTACCAGAGCTGTTGATACAAAGTTTTTCTTTAATTAATGGAGAGAAAAACAGAAAAGAGGCAATAGGATCAGCACATTTTATATCAAACACAGACTTAACAAAATACAATAACACAAACATTCATCAAGTTCTAATGAAAGTCCCTGGTATTAACCTACAGGAAGAAGATGGTTTTGGGCTGAGGCCAAACATTGGAATTAGGGGAGCTGGCATTGAAAGATCTTCTAAAATTACTATAATGGAAGATGGGATAATGATGGCACCCGCTCCTTACTCTTCACCTGCAGCATATTATTTTCCGACTGTTGGCAGAATGAACTCTATTGAAATATTAAAAGGATCAAGTCAAATTAAATCGGGACCCTTAACAACTGGAGGATCTGTTAATTTTATATCAACGCCTATCCCTGAAATATTTAAATCGTCAATTTTACTAATCGGAGGAACAAATAATTATAGAAACTTTCATGGTTATTCGGGGGGAACTTTTAAAAACCTAGGAATACTTATAGAAGGTTTTAATTATAGCTCAAGCGGATTTAAAAACTTAGAGTCTAAAAAACCAACAGGTTTTAATAAGCAAGATTTTAATATTAAAATTAATTTTAAATCGAAAAAAACATCTAAAATTTTTCATGAGACCTTAATCAGCTTAGGAGCTACAAATGAAAACTCAAACGAGACATATTTAGGAATAACAGATGAAGACTTTAAAAGAACACCATACAAAAGATACGAAGCCTCTCAAAACGACAATATGGCAGCAGACCAAGAACGATATTCATTAAAAAATTATATTGAATTTGATAACGGAATAAATATTTCATCTAGTTTTTATTTAAATAAATTTTATAGAAACTGGTATAAACTTCAAAGCATATTTCATGAAAATAAAGAAATAGGAATATCATCCATTTTTAAAGAAGATAATGACAAAATAATTAATATAATAAAAGGAAATACTAACAGTTTAGAAGATGCCTTGATTATTCGGGCAAATAATAGAAGTTATGCATCAAGAGGAATTCAAATCGTTTTAAACAAAACTTTTTATAAAAATAATTTATCACACGATGTTAGCATAAGCTCGAGATTACATTATGATGAAATGGACAGATTTCAATGGGAGGATAAATACAAAATTGAAAATAAAATCATGAAATTAACGTCAAAGGGCATAGAAGGAACAAATAGCAATTTAATAAACCGCTCTAATGCGATTGCAAATTATGTCAACTATAAGATGGAAGGAGAAAGACATTCACTAAACATTGGAATTAGAAATGAAAATATAATTGGACAAAAAAAAGATTATGGCAAATATGATATAGATAGGGTTGGCTTAGGGCTTATGACTACAAAAAACAGGGTAACTGTAATTGTCCCGGGCTTTGGGTTTATGTACAAACTTAACAATAATTCAAATGCGTTTTTTGGAATTCATAAAGGATTTTCACCTCCTGGGGATAAACCGGAAACAAAACCTGAAGAAAGCATAAACTATGAATTGGGATATAGAAAACATACAAGTAAAACTCAAACTGAAATTATTGCATATTTAAGTGATTATTCTAATTTGTTAGGTTCAGATTTAGCGTCAACCGGCGGAAGCGGAACTAACGAACTTTTTAATGCTGGCAAAGCATTAGTGAAAGGTGTTGAGTTCTCAACCAACATAAACACAATTAATCAAACCTCCGGATATAAATTACCTTTCTACTTTAATTATACCTTTACTGATGCAAAATTTAGTGATGACTTTGAAAGCTCATTTACTGGTTGGGGGGGAGAAATTAGATCCGGTTATTATTTTCCATACATTTCAAAACACCTAATTGGCTTAGGCGCTGAATTAGAATGCAACTCATTTATGGTTAACCTTGATTATTCTTACAAAAGCAATTTCCGAATAAGTCCTGGAGTAAAAATGAAAGATTCAAAATATATAATCAATGGTTATGGAATTGTCAATACAGCATTTAACTATAATTTTAACAAAAATATAAGGCTTAACATCTCAATTACAAATTTATTAAATAATGTATATGCAGTATCAAAAAGACCAGCTGGATTAAGACCTGGGCAACCAAGGATTTTAAAAATTGGAATCAAACTGGATCTTTAAAAAAATTTTTACAAATTGGATCAAAATAAATCAAATCTTTCTCTGGAAAATCAACATAAACTTTTGACATCTCCACCAGCGGAAATTCCGAAAAGAAATACCAAGTCTCCCCGTTGAACTTTCCTTTAATTTTATATTCTTTACCCTGAAAAAAACATTTTTCAACTTGTACGCAATAATTAGATTTAGATTTTATTACTTGTATTTTTTCTGGACGAACATAATATGTCTCGTTCTTTAAAAATAATTTATTCATATCACCCAAAACCTCTGCGCAATAACAGTTTGCCGGTTCACAATACATTTTTACAGGACTATCAAACTGTTGTAACACCCCTGCCTTAAAAATTAAAATTCTATCAGATATATTAAGGGCATCTTTAATATCATGTGTTACTAATATTGTTGTGGTTTCAGTCTCCTTAACAATTTTAGAAATTTCCTCTCTAACTGAATCTTTTATAGTCGCATCTAAATTACTAAAAGGCTCATCTAACAATAAAAGATCTGGCTCTCTAATTAACGCCCTGGCTATACAAGCTCTCTGCTGTTCTCCACCTGAAACTTCATGGGGGTATCTATTAATTAAAAACTTTAATCCTGTCAACTGAAGAATATATTCCAGTTTCGAAAGATAATTTTTTTCTAAATTGAATATGATATTATCATAAAGATTAAGATGAGGAAATAAAGGATAATCTTGAAATACAAAAGCAATTTTTCTTTTCTGGGGTTTTACAAAAATTTTATCATTATTTAAGATTGAGGAGTTTAGAGCAATCGAGCCTCCATTTATACTTTCTAGACCAGCTAAACACTTTAAAAATGTTGTTTTACCAGAACCGCTCTCTCCAAGAAAAGAAATGAGCTCACCTTTTTTTACGGAAAATGTTAGATCCTTTATAACAGGATAACCACTATCGTAATATTTTACTAAATTATTAACCTCTAGATACATAAACCTGCTTATCAATCATCTTTTTCAAAATTAATAACATAGTTGCTGAGAATAGTATAATTAGAAAAGAATATATGGAAGATGTCGGAATCATTTCTTCAACCGCAAACTCATATGTTTGTGTTGCTAAAGTGTCAAAATTAAATGGGCGAAGGATAAGCGTTATAGGAAGCTCTTTCATTACATCAACAAAAACTAAAATAAATGCGGCAAATAAAGCATACTTATTAATAGGAAAATGAATATACTGTAGCAATTTAAATGGACCTAGACCAAGGTTTTTTCCTGTCTCATCAAAACTATGAGGCTGTTTCTCTATACTAGACTTAATTGGTGATTTAGCCACCGCCAGGAATCTAATAATATATGCATAAAAAAGAACAAAAAAAGTTCCCACTAAAGAATAATAACTAAAAAGATGTATAATCCCTAAGCCAATGACTGCGCCAGGAAGAGCATATCCCAACGAAGTGACTGTCCCCAAAAAAAATAATTTCTTATTTGAAATCCTTTCAACAAAAAGTAAAAATAAAGCTATTAGAATTATTATTATAGCTGAAGCTGATGATGTAAAAACTGAATTCAATGTTAATGTAAAAACTTTTGAGAAATCAGTTTCTGATAAAGTGAAGATCACATTACCTAATATAAAAAACAAAGGAACTAAGAAACCTAGAATAAAAGGAATTGAACAAATCAAAAAGAATAAAGTTGTTTTTTTGCTTTTGTTCATTCCTTCTTTCAAAATATCTTCGTTTTTTGAATAATAAAATTTTGAATTTTTAACTAATATTTTATCTAAATAAAACAACAAGCAAACAAAGATCAAAAGAAAGATCGCTAACTGAATCGCTCCGTTAACGTCGCCAAGAGAAAACCAAGACCTAAAAATACCTGAGGTAAAAGTGTTTACTCCAAAATATTTGACCGCACCATACTCATTTAATGTCTCCATGATCACTAGAAACAAGCCTGAAAAAATTGCAGGCCTTGATAATGGGAGAACTATTTTATAAAATAACTGAAAAGATGAGAGTCCTAAGTTTTTAGACACATTTATATAACTAGAGCCGATCAAACTAAAAGAGATCCTTGATGACGTATATACATATGGGAAAAGAGCTAAACCCATAATAAATCCAAGAACTTCAATTTGCATAAAATCATAGTTTAATAAATCTTTTGGGAAGGGGGTATATTTTCTGAAAAATGACTGAATTGGTCCCGTATAAGACAAAATTTCTATGTAAGTAAATGCCATAATATATGATGGGATAGCAAGGGGAAGATATAATACTACATCAAAAAATTTTCTACCAAAAAATGAATAATTACTAATCACCCAAGCTGGAAATACACCAAAAATAAGAGAAGACGTGCACGTTATAAATACTAGATAAATAGTATTTATACTATAGTCAAATAGCACAGTATCTATTAAATAGTTAAATGTTTCACTATAACCACCATCAAGAAAAGCTAAAAGAAGAGCAAAAATTGGAAGCAGTAAAAAAATTGAAAGTAATAAGCTTGGAAAAACCCATCTCTTATTTACTAATTTTAAATTGAATAATTTTATTTCCAACCTGTAGAGTCAAAGATTTTAATAGCATCTTCTCTATACCTACCCAAACTATTCAAATTAAGTGTGTCAATTTTAAAACTTCCCCATTTTTGCACTATACCTGAAGGTAAAACATTTGGGTTAACAGGGTATTCATAGCTGTTATTAACATAAATACTTTGAGCCTCTTCGCTTGTCAAATATTCAATAAGTCTAATTGCATTGTTTTTATTAGGAGCAGTAGCTGTAAGTCCTATTGCAGAGACATTAATATGACTGCCTCTCTGATCTTCACCCTGATTCGGGAAAAATATATTAACAGAATTTCCAGCCTCTACATCATTTTCATTTTCAGATGAAAGAAGTATTCCTAAATAATAAGAGTTAACAATTGCTATATCTCCTTGTCCTGATGCAATTGCACGAACCTGATCTCTATCGCTCCCTTTAGGGTCTCTTGCAAAATTAGAAACGATCCCATCTGACCAACTAGTAGTTTTATCAACGCCAAGACTAGCAACTAAAGATGACATTAGCGCTTGATTATATGCATTAGATGATGATCTTACCAAAATTCTATTTTTCCATTTTGGATTAGCTAAATCTTCATAAGTACTAAGTTCAGAAGCTTGAACTCTTTCTTTACTGTAAACAAGGATTCTTGCCCTGTAAGTAATTGGAACCCAATATCCATCAGGATCTTTAAGTTCATTTCTTATGTTGTTTTCAATGCTATCATTTATTATTTTTTGTAAAAGCTTAGCCTCTCTTGCTTTATATAATTTACCAGCATCAACGGTAATAAATAAATCTGCAGGAGATTGATCACCTTCATTTTTAAGACGTTCAATAAGTTCATCTGCATTTGCTTTTACAACATTTACCCTTATACCCGTTTTTTTTTCAAAATTTTCATAAAGCATTTCATCTACAGAATAATGTCTCTGAGAGTATAAATTAACTTCTTGATTGTTATTTTTAGGAGAGCAACCGCAAAAACATAAAAATAGAATAAAAAGAAAATTTTTCATGGCTTATTTAGACTAATTCTAAACTGCAAATTAACACAAATTTTTGTATTCAAACAAAGTCAACTAAATTGATAAGAAAATAAATATTTTTTATGGCTAATTTTGTAAAGATGAAAAAAAGAACTGAAATAGATTCTATTGGTAAAATTGATGTAGAGGCAGATAAGTATTGGGGAGCACAGACTCAAAGATCATTAGAAAACTTTGATATTGGGTTTGAAAAAATGCCTTGGGAAATCATTGAAAGTTTTGCCGTTCTGAAAATGGCTGCTGCTGAAACTAATCATGAGCTTGGGGTACTAGACAAAAATAAAATGGAAATTATTGTTGGTGTGTGTGGAGAAATTCTTGATGGAAAACTTATAGATCATTTTCCTCTTTCTGTATGGCAGACTGGGTCAGGAACCCAATCAAATATGAATGTGAATGAGGTTATTGCTAACAGAGCTCATGTAATTATGGGAGGAAAGCTTACTAGAGGTTAGATTAAATATAAAAAGACTCCTTGATATTGGTTGCTATAGAGGTCTT
>JAYPDR010000057.1:0-10491 GCA_038125345.1 Marinoscillum sp.
GTTATGTGGATGATAAATTTTTCTGCACTTATTGGTCAGACGGATTAATAGTTTCTACTCCCACAGGATCTACGGGATATTCTTTATCATGTGGCGGACCGATTTTAACTCCCAATGCTGAAAATTTATTAATTACCCCAATTAGCCCGCATAATCTAGGGTTAAGAAGTGTAGTGATTTCTGACAACTCAATTATCAAACTTAAACTTGAAAATCAAAAACATAACTTTCTTGTGTCAATGGACTCTAGGTCTTATACTTTTAGAGGAGATCATGAACTTACTATACAAAAATGCCATTTTAAAATAAATTTAATACATCCAAATAACTTTGATTTTTTCGAAACACTCAGAAAAAAATTAAACTGGGGTTTTGATTTAAGAAATTAAAAGATTTTCAAAATTTTATCGTTATGAAAAAGATGTATAGAGTACTTCTATTTTTGGTCTTAAATTTCAATTTAAATGCACAATTTATTGAGCCTGGAATTAGTTTAGGAATAAACTCATATTCTGGAGATTTACAGAGAGGTTACTCTCTTACTTCTGGCTCTCCAGGATTTGAATTATTTAATAGATTTAATTTTAGTCCTTATCAATCATTAAAAATTGCATATAAAAGGGGGCTATTAAAAGGAACTGATCGTTTAGATGATGCCCTTTCGCTCAATAGAAATATGTGGTTTAAAAGTAAGTTTTCTGAATTTTCATTAAAAATAGAATATAATTTTCTCGACTATTTTGAAGAAAGAGAGAGAGAGAACTTTACTCCTTTTATTTTTTTTGGAGCAGGAGGAACTTTATTACAAAATGTTTCAGAGAGAAATAATAAGGTTTCACAAAATAAAAAATTTTTTATTAATATCCCTTTTGGTTTTGGATTTAAATATTTAATTAAAAAACAGTTTTCATTAGCATTTGACTTTGAAGTAAAAAAAACATTCAATGATCATATAGATTTTATGTCAGGCGCAAACACATCAAACATAAATAGTATTACTGGATTAAATTTCAATAATAGCATAAAGAACTATCAATATGGGAGCGGGAACGATAATGATTTTTATTACTTCACAGGAATAAGTATAAGTTATATTTTTTACAAAATTCCATGTCCTAAAAATTCCGCCCCATACAATAGTATATATTAAATTTGTGCTATGGTCGAGAAAGAAACAATGCCTAAACATATTGCAATTATCATGGATGGGAATGGAAGGTGGGCAAAGAACAGAAATGAAAAGAGGATTCAAGGACATATAAAAGCTAAAAAAAGCGTAAAAGAAGCTATAGAGCTCTGTATAGAAAAAAAAATAAATTTCTTGACTCTTTTTGCTTTTTCAACAGAAAATTGGAATAGACCTAAGTTAGAAGTAAAAGCTTTAATGAACTTGTTGAATGTAGTTATTAAGGATGAATTAAAAAACCTCAATGATAAAAATATTAAGTTTTCAACTATAGGTGAAATTTCAAACTTACCAAAAAAGACAATTGATAGTATTAATAAGGCTTCGGCAGAAACAGAGAAAAATACAGGGTTAAATTTAATTTTAGCTATCAATTATTCAGGGAAATGGGATATAATTAATGCAACTAAAAAAATATTAAAAAGCAAAAAAAAGATTGATTTAAATAATTTTAACGAAAATATTTTTGAAAAATATTTATCAACATTTAATATTCCAGATCCTGAATTAATAATCAGAACCAGTGGAGAAATCAGAATAAGTAATTTTTATTTGTGGCAAGCTGCCTATTCTGAATTATACTTCACAGATATTTTATGGCCAGATTTTGATAAAAAAGAATTAAATAATGCTATTTTCGAGTTTAAAAAAAGAAACAGAAGGTTTGGGAGAATTTAAAAACATAAAAAAGTTTATTGTAATACTGATAGTATTAATCTCTGTTAAAGAAAAAACTTTTTCACAGATTCGTTATAATATGAATAACGAAAACCAAATTGCTATAAGTTATACCAACCCCAAAACTTATGAGGTTGCCGAAATCGAAGTAATTGGAGAAAAATATTTAGATGAAATAGCTCTTAAATCACTATCAGGAATTAAAGTTGGAGATAAAATTACTATACCCGGTGAATCAATATCTGGTGCAATTAAAAAACTTTGGAAGCAGGGCATAATAGGCGACATAAAAATACTGGTTAATAAAATTGAAGATGACAAAATATATTTATCAATAGTTTTAAAAGAAAGACCCCGACTTAGCACCTTCCATATAAATGGAGTTGGAAAAACTCAAAAATCTGAAATAACAGAAAAGATAAATCTTATTAGGGGAAGAATTGTTACTGACGCTGTTCTTAAAAACACTCAAAATACAGTCGAAAACTATTTCAGAAAAAAAGGATTTGATAATGTTAATGTTACAATTAAAGAACAGCCTGACACAATAGTTTCTAATAGCATAAAACTAAATATTGATGTTGAAAAAAATAAAAAAGTAAAAATTAAAAACGTTTATTTTGAGGGCAATAAAAATTTTTCATCAGCAAAGTTAAAAGGAAAACTTAAAAAATCTGGAGAAAAAACAAGAGTAACACTATTTAAAGAACTATTTAAAAAATCTTTATCCCTAATTAAACCGAAAAATCTGTTTGATAAAAAACAAGGAATAGACTTTAATAACACTCTGTTATTTATAACTGATAATGCTAAAATCAATTTCTTAAAATCAAGTAAGTTTATCTCTTCTGAATTTGAAAACGACAAAGACAATCTCATTAAATTCTACCAATCAAAGGGATACAGAGATATTAAAATTATTGGAGAAAGCATTCAAAAGAATGGTGATTTTATAGATTTAGAACTGAAGCTTGATCCTGGAAATAGATATTACTTCAGAAACATTAATTGGACAGGAAACTATATTTATGATAAAAGTGTTCTTAATGAAGTACTTGGAATTTCAAAGGGTGATGTTTATGACACAGAGACACTAGAGAAAAAAATTACTTATAATCCTAAAGGTTCTGATGTTTCTTCCCTATATCAAGATAATGGATACCTTTTCTCAAATATTCAACCTATTGAGGTGGGAATAAATGGAGATTCTGTTGATATTGAAATGAGGGTATATGAGGGGGCTCAAGCTACAATAAACAAAGTTCTTATTTCAGGAAATGATAGAACTAGTGATCATGTTATAAGAAGAGAACTAAGAACAATTCCTGGCCAAAAATATAATAGATCTGAGCTTATTAGGACTCAAAGAGAGCTTTCACAACTAGGTTATTTTGATCCAGAAAGCATTAATCCTATTCCAATTCCCAATCCTCAGAATGAGACTGTTGATATAACTTGGGAACTCGAAGAAAAACCTAGTGATCAAGTAGAGTTATCAGGTGGATGGGGTGGCTACTTTGGGTTTGTAGGAACAGTTGGACTTAGCTTTAGTAATTTTTCTGTAAAAAACATTAAAGATTTTAACAAGTGGAGACCTTTACCTGTAGGCGATGGTCAAAAGTTATCAGTTAGAGTTCAAGCTAATGGAAGGCAATTTCAAACATATTCATTTACATTTTCAGAGCCTTGGTTAGGTGGAAGAAAACCAAATAATTTTAGTATTAATTATAGTTATTCTGTTAACAGAATGCTTGATTTTTTTGGGACAGGTTCATACAATCCATTTGCTCTCGGTGGTGGATATGGTGGATATGGTGGATATGGTGGATATGGCGGATATGGCGGATATGGCGGATATGGTGGATATGGTGGATATGGTGGATATGGGTATGGTGGACAAACATCAAGAGATAGTAAAATAATAGGTTCCATGAAAGTTCATGCCGTCACAGTTGGACTCGGAAGAAGAATAATTTGGCCTGATGATTTTTTTATTATTTCTAACTCTTTAGTATACTACAATTATGACCTATTTAATTTTGGTCAGTCTTTAGGTTTTGATACTGGAATTACTAACACAGTAGCCCTGAAAACTAACATATCTAGAAACAGTATTGATAATCCAATGTTTCCTAGATCTGGGTCAATGTTTTCTCTTGATGTAGCAATAACACCTCCTTATTCTAAATGGAACAACATTAATTATGAAACAGCTAAACCTCAAGAAAAATATAAATGGGCAGAGTATCATAAATGGATGTTTGACGCTAAGTTTTATACTAGAATAGTTGGGGATTTAGTTTTGGAATCTAGAGCACATTTAGGATTTATAGGAGCATTTGGTGATGAGAAAAAGATTGGACCATTTGAGAGGTTTTATTTGGGAGGAGATGGTCTTTCAGGTTCATACAGTAATTACTTATTAGGAACTGAAAGAATTGCTTTAAGAGGATATGAAAACAATTCATTAGTGCCATATGACATTAATACTGATATAAGTGGGGGAACAATTTACAACAAATTTGTGTTTGAACTTAGGCATCCTATATCTCTTAATCCAAGCGCTACAATTTTTGGATTATCTTACATAGAAGCTGGTAATAATTGGAACTCCCAAAAAGACTATAACCCATTCGACCTAAATAGATCTGCTGGATTTGGTGTAAGAATATTTATGCCTGCTTTTGGATTACTAGGAATTGACTGGGGATATGGTTTTGATAAACTTCCTGGTCAAGAAAACAGATCTGGCCCTCAATTTCATTTTTCAATTGGACAACAACTTAGATGATTCGATTACTTCTTTTTATGTTTTTTTTTCTAATCTGTGAAGAGAGTTATTCTCAGAAATTTGGATATGTAAACTCTGATTTTATATTAAATAATATGCAAGAGTACAAAGAAGCATTAGAAGAAATTGATATCTTATCTAAAGCTTGGGAAAAAGAAATTAGCGATATGTATATCGAAATTGAAAAAAAAGAAATTACATTAAAAAATGAAGAAATTCTATTAACAAAAGAGATGTATGAGGAAAAAAGGATAGAGTTAGATAACGAGTGGAGTGAAATAAAGAAATATCAACAAAAAGTTTTTGGCTTTGATGGATTATATTTTTTAAAAAAGAAAGAATTAATTCAACCTATCCAAGATATATTATTTGAGTCAATTGAAAATGTTGCGAAAAAAAACAGATTACAAATTGTTTTTGATAAATCATCAGAGCCAGTTTTACTATACACAAATCCTATTCATGATTATACTGATTATGTTTTAGAAGATTTAGGACTAACTAAAAAAAATAACTAATTTTGATCCACAAAAAATTTTATTATGAAAAAGATACACTTTTTATTAATTGGCATATTCTTCTCATTTTCGACATATGCCCAAAACGTTAAAATAGGTTACACTAACGTAGAATATATTTTAAGTTTTCTTCCTGAAACAAAACAAGTTCAGAGTGAGGTTCAGGCATATGGAACTCAATTGCAAAATCAATTACAATCTAAGATCACTGACTTCCAAAGTAAAGCAGATGTATTTCAAAAAACTGCTGCAACAATGACAGACTTAATTAGAGCTGATAAACAAGAAGAACTTCAAAATCTACAGGCCTCTATCCAAAAGTTTCAAACAGAAGCTCAGACATCTATTGCTCAAAAAGAGCAAGACTTATTCAAACCCCTATTTGAAAAAATTAGTAATGCAATAAATGTAGTTTCTGAAAGAGAAAATTTCACAAATGTCTTTAGTGCCGGAGTACCTGGAGTTGACGTATTACTCTATGCAAGACCAACTGATGATATATCTAACCTGGTACTTAAAGAATTAGGAATTGATCCTCCTTCGAATTCTTCAAATTAAATTTATTTTTTAAGTCCAATTTCTTTGAGCCTTTGCTCAAGAAATTCACCTGCAGTCATATCTGAAAATGATTTAGGATTACCTTCATCAATACAACTTTTCAAACAAGTAAGATCCATTTCAGGCTTTGGATGCATGAAAAAAGGTATAGAATATCTAGAAGTATTAAGTAATTCTTTGGACGGATTAACAACTCTGTGAACTGTAGACATCAATTTTTTATTTGTTAGCCTCTCTAACATATCTCCTACATTTATCACTAATTGATCCGGCTCTGACACAATTGGAATCCACTGATCTTCTTTGGTTAAAATTTCTAAACCATCAGCACTAGCCCCCATTAATAATGTAATTAAGTTTATATCACCGTGAGCCGCTGCCCTAACAGCACCATCTTTTAAATCATCTTTTTTTAATGGATAATAATGAATTGATCTCATTATGCTTTCTCCTCCTTGAACTTTATTTTCAAAATAATTCTTTTCTAGATTTAGATACATTGCTATTGCTTCTAAAAGAGTAAGGCCGATGTTTTCTAAAGTTAAAAACGCATGGGTTGCTATTTCTTCAAAATTGTCAACTTCTATTGGCCAGACATTTTTTGGATTAGAAATTACAGGATTTCCAATATGAAAAAACTCTTTTAAATCTCCTTTAGAACTTCCTTTGGCATGCTCTTGCCCCTTAACTACATATCCTCGTTGCCCATATAATTCAGGAAAATAATATTTAACTTTTTTATCATCATCAAGTTGAAAAAAAGACTGAATTGTAGCGTATAATTTTTTTGTAATGTCCTGTGTAAGACCATGATTTTTAATTATTGCAAATCCAGTCTTTTTAAATGAATTTCCTAATTCACTAGAAAATTCATTCATTTTATCTGCATCTCCCTCTGTAAATTTTGATAAATCTAAAGTAGGAACTGTTTGTAAGTAATTATCCATTTTATTCAACATTTATTTCTATAGATTGAGAAAGATTCTTTCCATATGAAGCGTGAACTCCATCTGCAAACTGAAGAGATATAATATATTTACCTGGCTTTAAATCTACTGAGGCATCTGTTTGGCCCTTTCCATAGTGAATTGTGGTGTCGCTAGTAGGAATAACTTCTCCTTCTGGCCAATAAGTTTGATTTATCAAAATATGGTGATGACCATAGCCTTCCCTTACCTTACCTGCTGGTTCAACCTCCATCCCTTCAACACCCATATCAATAAAAACTGGGCTAGCAACTGTCATCCCATCTTTTGGCCATTTAAAAAAAACTTTCCTTTCAGACTCAATTACATTAATTTCTGAATTAGACTTCTCTTTCTTTTCAGAGCAACTCAAGAACAACAATAAAAAAAACAACTTTATACTAAACTTCATTTTCAATAAAAATTTCTCTTAAAACTTCAGTAGATTTCAATTTGATATTAATATCAAGGTTTCTACTATAAAATTCTATTAATAAATTTATCACTTTATTTCTTAATTTGTTATTAGAGCTAATTTTAACTTCATAAGAATTTTTTATACAATTTTCAATATAAAAGGATAAGTCACTACCTAAATCCATTTCGGATAGCTGGTCTGGAGCAAGAATGTCTATTCCAAAGTATTTTGAGAGCTTCAATAAAAAAAGAATATGAAAATTATAAAAATCTTCATTAATGCCATCAAATGCTATAAGAGATCTATTTATAAAATCAAAAGTTTCTTTGCTATCATCTTCTGCATTTAAAACTTTTGATAAAAACTCTGAAATAAAATAACAGATAGATATCTTTCTTATGTCTTTGTGCAGAGAAAAATAAATTATGTCAGGCTTAATCTCTTTAACCCTTTGCAGTTTAGAGTTTTTCTTATTATAAACTACTAAATCTAAAACTGTTAAAGGTTGAAATAATCCAATATTTTTAGATTTCGATTTTCTAACTCCATTAATAATATATGAGTTTAGTCCAAATGATTCTGTATAAATTTTACAAATTATAGAAGAGTCACCGTACTTTATAAAGTTCATTACAATTCCTCTAGTTTTTTCAATCATATAACAAGAATTTTTGAGATCATACTTTCTAGCCCATCTTGATTAATAATAAAAATCAGATAGATTCCTGGTCCTATTTTATTCCCATAAGTGTTGATAAGATCCCAAGTAAATCCACCTCCATACACTTTGGTCTCCAAAACTTTTTCACCATTTAATGAAACAATTTTGACTGAGTTATTATCCATTAAACTCTCAAAAAATAATCTGTCATGCTCTTTTAATTTTATTGGATTAGGATAAATTTTTATTTTTGAATAATCATCTTTAGGCTTAGTTGAAGCTGTCCTTAATGACATAAGGCCCCCACTAGTTAAAATATAAGACACCCCTTTTTCATTGATTGAAATAGATTTTATGAAGTCTTCAATTAATGGAGAGTTTAAATTATTAAATTGATAGACAATAGAATTATTTAAATTATCAAAAATTATTAATCCATCTTCTGTCCCCAATAAAACATGATTAGAGTAGGTAATTTTTAATGAAGTTATTTTAATATTTTTAAATAAAAACTTTTCTCCGTCATTTGGAATAATGTATGTAAAATTGTCATCAAAATTAGAAGAAGAATAATAAATCAAACCTTCATCAGTTGCAATCCAAACATTTCCTAAATTATCAACATCAATATCATTAACATTATTGGTATTTAATTTTCCGTTTTCTTTCGAAAGATTATAAACTTGATTAGTTTCTATATCATAAATAATAATTCCACCACCTTTATTCTTTTCGAGAAGTATCCATATAAAGTTTTTATTGAATTTAAATTTAATAGGATAAATAACTTTATTATTTTTCAATTCATAATAAGACCAAGAATTATCTTTTTGATAGGTTAATAAAGGTGTCTTTGAGCCATAATTTATCATCCATAATTTATTATTATAAAAAAAAATATCTGATATGTTTACTTCATCATTAGGTAATGGAACCAAAAGAGAATTTTCTGAGAGATGATTAATTATTTCTCCAGTTGAATAATTATAAAGGCCTTTAGAATAGGATGAATAATAAATATCATTTCCATAATTAGCAACAGATGAAATATTATCAAAATTAGAGAGTTTATAATTTTGCCATTCATCACCTGAAAGATTATATGAGATACTATTTGAAGAAGAAAACACATAAGTTCCATTATCTACTGATTTAATGTTTTCAGGTGCTGTTTCCAGATTATCTGATGGAATAAAGAAACTTTTCTCGCTAGAGTTATATATAGAATACTCATTCCCCGCAATCCATAAATGACCTTTTACTTCAATAAAATCATTAATTGAAGTAAGATTTTCTGAAAAATCTAATGTCAGCAGTTTATTGTTTACTAAAACTCCTATTTTCATTTTATCAGCTTGTAATTCCTCATATAACACATAGATGTTGTTACCATAAGTTTTTATGTTAATTAACTTATTTTCTGAAGTAGTAAAAACTGACTCTAGATCTTTACTAAATACTGAATTGTCTGAATAGAAATAATATGAATCATTTAAACTATATATGCCAATTAATTTATGAGATTCTATGCTAATTTTTTTCCAATAATTAAAATCCAATGGATTACCATTGCCAAATTCATAATAATAAATTCCATTTTCTGTTATTATAAAAAGCTTGTTATCAATAACATAAGATTTTTTTGGAATTAACTTTTCTCTTTTCTCTCCAAAATAGTGGTATTTTTCTTTAACAATGTTTAATTCTAATGAAACATTTATTAGCCCTAGATTTGAAGATACAAAAAGTGTGTTATTAAAAATTGACATAGAATGAATTACAATGTTTTCTCCTGGAGAGTTAAGATCAATAATAAACTTTTCACCATTTGAAAAAATTTCTATTTCACCATTTTTACTAGCTAACACTAGAGTATTACCAGCTATTATTGATGAAGTAAAGCTTAAATTTTTAACATTTAATGAACTGAAATTTTTTGATATGCTATTATCATTTAGGTCCAATGAATAAAAACCACTCGGAGCAAAACAAAATAACTTATCGTTAAAGTAAGAAAGAAAATTAATGTTTTTGAGGTTTACATGAGGGCTCCAATCTTTATCTTGAATATTAATTTGAGAAAATAGATCTAAGCTAAACACAAATAAAAGAATTGTTATCAAGAGAAAATAAAGAAGAGAAAAAAAGAAATTTTTTAAAAAAACAAAAAACATATAATTTTAAATATTAACGAAATAAAATTAAAAAATTGGATTTAAACTCATCTATAGAAAAACATTTTGAAAAAATCAAGAATGATTTTAAAGACAATAAAATTAAAGGATCTGACATAATAAATATTACACAATTTAAGCAGCTTAATTTATTTATTATAAAAAACATATATGATGAGTGGTTAATTAATTATGAAAAAAACAAAATTGATTATTTTAATTATAACTCTGATGAGGTCGTTACAGCAACAAGAAATGTAATGAACATATTATCAAATAATATATTAATTAGTTTGGATAGCTTCAAAAAGTTATTTCGAAGTTCTGCTATTAGTGTTGTAGACTTTGCAAATAATCCAAAAAATTTCATAAAAAAAGAGATACTTAAAAAAGATTTCTATGATCTTGATGAAATAAATAAAAAATCAAAATATTTTAAATATTACAAAGAATTATTTGATTTAATAAAAGCAGAATATATCAACAATGACTTGTCATTAAGTGCTCAGAAAATCATCGAAAAAATTGATGATGTAACAATT
>JAYPDR010000058.1:0-10452 GCA_038125345.1 Marinoscillum sp.
GGGATATCATCTAATAATTACGCAATAATTGAACTTTCAATGGTTGATAATATATTAAGTGATAAAGATAACTCTAGAATACTGTTATTTGAGGAAGCAGCAGGTATATCAAAATTTAGAAAAAGAAAAAAAGAAACTTTAAGTAAAATTAAACAAACTGAGTCTGATCTAGATAGAGTTGAAGATTTAGTATATGAGATAGAAAAAAACCTTAGATCACTTAAAAGACAAGCTAAGCAAACAGAAAAATATTATAGATTTAAGGAAGAATATAAACTTATTAGCATAAATGTTGCGCTCGAATTATCTAAAACAACAAGAAATACTCTTAAAGAACAAAAAGAAAGGCTTGTTAAAATAGAAAATGAAAACACAAAAGTTGTAACCGATCTTGCAAAGAAGAATTCGAAGTTAGAAGAAGCAAAGTCTTCTCTAATTCCATATGAGAAAAAGTTATTAAAACTTCAGAAGAATTTAAATTCAATTTTAGAGAAAATTAGATCTTTTGAGGAGGCAAAGAGAATGAAATCTCAAAAAGCTAATATGCTTCTTGAGAAGATTGAAGACTTAAGAGAAAGAATTAAATACGATACAGAAAGTAATAAAAGATCTGAGTTCTCAATTTCAAGTATTCAAAATGAGATAAAAGAGAATGAAAAAAACTTAAAAAAGGTTTTTAGTCAACTAGATCAGACCAAAAAAGACTTCCATAAATATGAGGAACAATTAAGAGACAAGAATATTAAAATAACTGACATAAAGGAAGTTGAAGATCAGTTTAGAGAATTAACACATAATCTAGAGTCAATCTCTAATAAAAGAAATCAGATTGAATCTTTGCTTCAACTAGAAAAAATTAATAAGGAAGCTATTCTTGATAAAGTTAAATCAATTGATAAAGAAATAAATGAGTTAAAAATTGCTTTTTCAAAGATTGAAAATTTATTTAAAACTGAGAATAATGAAATTATAAGAATTAATAAGTTATTTAGTGAAAAATCTAAGGATTTATCACAAGATGAGATTAATTATAACTCTCTAAAAAGCAACATAGAGTCATTAAAAAAAGAAGTTGAATACAAGAATACCACCTATGAGTCAAATAAGAAAAGAATTAATGACAATATAAAAGCTCTTGAGATTTCTGAAAAAGAAGTAACAAAAATTGATACAGATTCAGACTCAAATGATAACTCTCTTATGAAGTTATACGATGAAAAATCAAAATCTGAGAAAGAACTAGAACAGTTTGAAGATGAATATTACAAATTAAAATCAACTATAAATTTAGATGACTCATCTATTAGAGATTTACAAAATAAGAAAGACATAAATTTAAGTCTTATTGATCAGCTCAAAAATGGAATTCATGAGAATGAAATTGAGCTGAATTCTGTTGAACAAAGAGTTTCAATTGAGTTTGATCTAGAACTAAGTAAATGCAAAGCAGATAAAAACTTTTTCGAAGAAAATTCACTTGAGAAGATGGTTTCTAGAAGAGACAAGCTCAAAGAAAAAATTGAAAAAATAGGCCAGATTAATCCCTTAGCAATGGATGCATATAATGAAATAAAAGAGAGACATGAATTCATAACAAAAGAAAGATCTGACCTGATAGAAGCTAAAGATTCTTTACTTAAAACTATAAATGAAATAGATCTCGTTGCAAAAGAATCTTTTTTAAATTCTTTTGAAAAAATTAAAAATAATTTCAAGGCTGTTTTTAGATCTTTATTTACAGATGATGATGACTGTGATTTATTGATAGTTGATGAAGAAAATCCACTAGATTCAACTATTGAAATTATGGCAAAACCAAAGGGAAAAAAGCCATTAACAATAAACCAGCTCTCAGGTGGTGAGAAAACTTTAACCGCAACATCACTTCTTTTTGCAATTTATCTTCTAAAACCAGCTCCTTTCTGTGTATTTGATGAAGTTGATGCTCCACTCGATGATGCTAATATTGATAAGTTTAATAAAATAATCAATAAATTTTCTAACTCTTCTCAATTTATAATCGTTACTCATAATAAGAGAACTATGAATAATGCTGATATAATCTACGGAATTACTATGCCTGAGCAAGGAGTTTCAAAAGTTGTTCCTGTAGACCTTAGAAATCTAAAAATGTAATTATGGCTATTAAAAATTCTGTTATAGGTGGTGAATTTCTTATCCATGAGGTGGATGCAAACAATATCTTCTCAATGGAAGACTTTAATGAGGATCAGAGAATGATGGCAGACGCATGTATTGATTTCCTCGAAAGAGATGTAATACCATTTACAAAAAAAATAGATAGTAAAAAGCATCCTGAGATCATGCCAGAACTTCTTAAAAAATCTGGTGAGCTTGGATTACTTGGTCTTTCTATAAGTGAAGAATATGGTGGAATGAACATGAGCTTTAATACAAGCATGTTGATTGCAGATATTGTAGGCATTACAGGTTCATTTTCAACAGCATATGGGGCACATACTGGGATAGCTACCCTACCACTTAAGTATTATGGTTCAGATGAGCAGAAAGAAAAATTTTTAAAAGGCTTAGTTTCGGGTGAAATTAAAGGAGCTTACTGCCTGACTGAACCTGATTCTGGATCAGATGCAAACTCTGCAAAATCGAGAGCTAAACTATCTGATGATAAGACAAAGTATATTATTAACGGGCAGAAAATGTGGATTTCTAATGGTGGGTTTGCAGATCTTTTTATTGTTTTTGCAAAAATTGATGATGATAAAAACCTTACTGCATTTCTTATAGAAAAGACAAGAGATGGTATTACTATGAATCCTGAGGAAGATAAATTAGGTATTAAGGGATCATCTACTAGACAGATATTCTTTAATGATGTTGAAATTCCCGTAGAAAATCTTCTGGGAGAAAGAGAGGGTGGATTTAAAATTGCTTTAAATGTATTGAACATTGGAAGAATTAAATTGGGTGCGGGTGTTTTAGGAGGATGTAGAGGAGTTATTGATAGTGCATTAACCTATTCCCTAGAAAGGAAGCAGTTCAATTCAAGTATTTCTAATTTCGGAGCTATAAAACAAAAGTTAGCTAAAATGATAGTTTTATCATTTTCATGTGAGTCTATATGCTACAGAGCTGGGGATGACATAGATAATAAAATTAAAGAGTATCAAAATGAAGGATTATCTTTAAATGAGTCTGAATTAAAAGCTATTGAGTTATTTTCAGTTGAGTGTGCAATATCAAAAATTTATGGCTCAGAAATTCTTGATTTTGTTGTAGATGAAGGAGTTCAAATTTATGGAGGAATGGGATTCTCGGAAGAGGCACCAATGGCAAGACCATACAGAGATGCTAGAATTTCAAGAATTTATGAGGGAACAAATGAGATAAATAGAATGCTCATAGTTGGAACATTACTCAAAAGGTCTCTAAAGAAAGAAATTGACATATTAGAATATGCCATGAAGATAATTACTGAAAATAAGGTTGAAAAGTCAAATTATGATAAAAATAATCACTTCTCATCATCATATAAACTAGTTAAGAATCTCAAGAATTTACTCTTAATGTATTTTGGGAAGTCAGCTTTACATTTTGGAGAAAAGATAAAAGTTGAACAAGAAATCATGATGAATATAGCTGATGTAATTATATCAATTTATGTCATTGAGTCTTCACTTAAAAGATGTGAAAAAGTATATGCTTCTACTCAAAATGATATCTTGCTGGATATTTCTAAATCTGTTTTACACTATAATTTATTTTCAATAAGAGAGTCTATGACTGAGTGTATTTCTAGCTTTATGAAAGACAAGGAACTTAGTGAAAGTTTAGATCTTATCGAGAATACATTAAGGTTTAATACATTCAATATAAAAGATATTAATAGAAGAATTGCAGACTATTTCTTAGAAAGAAAAACATATAAAATCTTTGATAATTTTTAGATGAAAAGAGGATCATTTAATTCAAAATTAGGTTTTATTCTAGCCGCTTCTGGATCAGCAGTAGGTCTTGGAAATATATGGAAATTTCCCTTTGAAGTTAGTAATGGAGGTGGAGCAGCATTCCTAATAATGTACTTATTTTTCTGTTTTATCTTATGTTTTCCTGTAATTGTGTCGGAGATAGCAATAGGTAGAAACACAAAGAGGAACGTCATTGGTGCGTTTAATGAAATGGGAAATAGAAATTGGAATTTTATAGGAAAGATGGGAGTTTTCTGTGGAGTGCTTATATTATCTTTTTATACTATTGTAGCAGGGTGGGTATTAGGATATGTAACTGAGATGTTAACAGGAAATTTTGCAATATCCGATGATTTTGGAGGATACGTTAATAATACTGAAAATGTATTTTTCTACTCTGCATTATTTATGCTTTTAACTATTTTGATAGTTTCAAGAGGAGTTGAGAAGGGAATTGAGAAAGCAGCTAAAATTTTGATGCCTACTTTAATTATAATAATTTTTTCCCTTATTATTTACGCGTTAACTCTACCAAATGCCATAGATGGTATAGTTTTCTATTTGATTCCAGATTTCTCTCAAATCAATTTAACTATTGCAGGAAATGCTTTAGGTCAGGCTTTCTTTTCCCTTTCTCTTGGAATGGGAATGCTTATTACTTACGGTAGTTATATAAAAGATGATAATAACATAATTAGCTCAGCATCACTGATTACGCTCACTGATGTAGGAATTGCATTTCTGTCTGGTTTAATAATTTTTCCTTTTGTATTCTCTTCAGGAATTGAAACTCAGGGAGGACCTGGTTTTATTTTTGAGGTATTTCCAAAGATATTTCAAAATCTAGGTGATGGTGTTGGAATATTTATTGGTTCAAGTTTTTTTATTTTATTATCATTTGCGGCAATAACTTCAACAGTGTCATTGCTCGAAGTGCCTGTAAGTTATTTAGTTGATGAATATAAATTAAAAAGAAACTATGCAGTATGGTTATCAGGAATTATTATTTTGTTAATAGGTATCCCATCTGCACTCTCTCAAGGAAAGAATGAGTTATTTACAAATTTTATAACTTATTTTGGAAGTGAGAAACCTGTTGATTTTATGCAACTAGTAATTGATATTTCTAACGATACATTATTACCTTTTGGAGGATTTTTAATAACTATTTATACTTCTTTTATCTGGAAAAAGAAAAATTTATCAAAAGAGATAGAGAAAGGTAATCCAACTTACAAGGGATCAATAATTGAAAAATATATTAATTTTTCAATTACTTATGTTTGCCCACTTATATTAGGTTCAATATTTATACTTACCTTCTTAAATAAATTTTTTGGTATCTAAAGAATCTGAATTACTCCAACTATTCAAATCTAAGTGATTCAATAGGATCTAATGAGGCAGCTTTTCTTGCTGGAAGGAAGCCACTTAATATACCAACAAGTGTACTTATTAAAAGACCCATAATAATCCATAACCACGGAATAATAAATTTTCCTCCCCCAACATATATTGTCACAACATTACCGAAGAAAAGGCCTAATACAACACCACCAAAACCACCTATTAAACATATTAAAATTGATTCTATAAGAAACTGATCTCTAATAATTCTTGGAGTTGCACCAACAGATTTTCTTAATCCTATCTCTCTGGTTCTCTCTGTTACAGAGACTAGCATTATATTCATAAGTCCAATGGAAGCCCCTAATAATGTAATGAATCCAATAGTAAACCCACCTATTTTCAAGTAAGTAGTTATTTCATCAAGTTCAGAATCTAATGATTCATTTCTTTCAATTTCAAAAGAATTTTCAGAACCAATTCTATCTCCACGAAATATTTTAAATAAATTTTGAGAATAAGTTATATCGTTATCAACTAAGTCAATATCATCAACTTTAATAGTTACTTCATAGTTAGCTGATGGTCTAAGCTTTCTAGAGGTCTCAATTGGGATAATTACTCTATTATCACCCCCACCCCCAAATGAACTACCTTTCTCCTCTAAAATGCCAATTACTTTAAATTTATTTCCACGAATTGAAATAAACTTATTGAGAGGGTCTACATTATTTTTAAATAAAGTTGATTTAATTTTTGAGCCAATTATAGCAACAAAAAGACCCCTCTCATTTTCAGATTTTGTAAAATTTCTACCATTTATCAATTTCAACTGAGTGACACTAACTAAATTATGATCTCCTGCCTCTAAGAAAACGTTAGGATTTGTTACTTCAGACTTATATTTTACTTCTGCAATTCTAGTAACTGTAGTGCTTACAGAAGGAACACCAACTCCATCATATTTCTTTAAAAACTCAGAAATTTCTCTGTATCTAAGAGGTGGGTAATTTTTCTTAACTATACCGGCCTCTCTACCACGATCATTTCTAACACCTCTAATATAATACGCATTTGAACCAAGCTCAGAAAAGCTATCAGAGACAGATTTTCTTATACCATCAATAGAAGTTAATATTCCTACAAGAGAAGCTATACCTATAGATATAATAGCAGCTGTTAAGAATACTCTTAGCTTATTGGATTTAATTGAAGAAATTGCTTCTAAAACATTCCAATTGATACTTGCTAAAAAAGAAACAAATTTGTTCAATGTTGCGATTTTAGCAAATCTAAGAAAAAAATTATAGAGAACCTTTAGTAGTTGAAACTATAACTGATGCAATTTTGTATGGATCCCCATTAGACGCAGGTCTTCTATCTTCTAATCTTCCAACCCAACCATCTTCAACAGTTCCAATTGGTATTCGTATAGAAGCACCTCTATCAGAGATTCCATATGAGAATTTATCAATTGACTGAGTTTCATGAAGACCGGTTAATCTTTGGTCATTATAAGCACCGTAAACATCAATATGTTTTTTAATATTTTTTCCTCCAAATCCTTCGCAAATTTTATTAAAAACATTCTCGTCGCCACAAGATCTCATAACCCCATTTGAAAAATTGGCGTGCATACCAGATCCATTCCAGTCACCTTTAATTGGTTTAGGATGAAGATTTATTGTAACACCCCACTTCTCGGCGTTTCTTTCAGCTAAAAATCTTGCAACCCAAACTTGATCACCAGCATTTTTTGCTCCTTTTGCAAATATTTGATATTCCCACTGACCAGTTGCAACTTCTGCGTTAATACCTTCCACATTTATACCTGCTTCAAGACACTGATCTAAGTGATCTTCAACTATCTCTCTTCCAAAAGCATTTTCTGAACCAACACTGCAATAATATTGACCTTGAGGTGCTGGGAAGCCACTTTCAGGAAATCCTAGTGGCAAATTAGTAGCAGGATCCCATAAAAAATACTCTTGTTCAAAACCAAACCAGAAATCATTATCATCATCATCTATAGTTGCTCTCGCGTTAGATACATGGGGAGAACCATCTGCATTAAGAACTTCAGTCATTACTAAAAACCCATTTGATCTGTCAGGATCAGGAAATATAGCAACAGGCTTAAGAAGACAATCAGAACTATTACCTTCAGCTTGCTGAGTTGAACTTCCATCAAAAGACCACATAGGACAGTCTTCTAATTTTCCAGAGAAATCTCTCTCTATTCTTGTTTTACTTCTTAAATTTTGAGTTGGATTGTAACCATCTAACCAAATATATTCTAGTTTAGATTTTAATGACATATTTTTATTTTTAAGTTAAGTTTTTAAATTAACACGAAAATAAAAATTTAAAATAGAGTTATTTTTTGTATTCCGAATATATTATTAAATATTTAAAATAATATATAATAATTTTAAAATAAGATTAATTTAAGAGTTTGAAATTATGAATTTTATAATTTAATAATTAATAAATTATTATTTCTTTAATAAATCTTTAAATACCTTTTTGAATTTATCAACCTTAGGAGAAATTACATATGAACAATAAGAATTGTTTGGATTTAACTCAAAATAGTTTTGATGATAGTCTTCTGCAGGATAAAATCTGGTAAATTTTTCAATTTTGGTGACAATTGGACTACTCCAAGCACCTGAGGCATCTAGCCTCTTAAGTGTCTCTTCAGATTCTCTTTTTTGATCAAGGTCGTGATATAGAATTATTGATCTATTCTGAGTGCCTACATCAGCACCCTGTCTATTTAAAGTAGTTGGATCATGAGTTCTCCAAAATACTTCAAGCAATTCAAGGTAACTAACAACACTAGGATCGTATGTTATATTAACAACTTCTGCATGATTTGTAGATCCAGAGGAGACTTCTTTATATGATGGGTTCTCAGTATCTCCAGCTGAGTAGCCTGAAACAACACCTTTAACACCATCAACTAACTCAAAGATTGCCTCAGTACACCAGAAGCAACCTGAGCCGAACGTAGCAGTTTTCAATTCCATACTTTTAAAATTTAACGATAAGAATAATATAAATAACTTCATTTAAAAACAGTATCTTTTCTGTATTTTAATAGCCTCTGCGTTGTTTAACGAGGAAGCAATTGAAAAGTTTTTGCATGCTTTTTTATCATTTTTTAATTTTAAGTAAACTAATCCAAGATAATAGTAAGAATCCGAGAAGTCAGAATTTAAAGAAATTGAAGACTCGTATGATTTAACTGCATCAGAAAATAATCCTTGATACTGCTGTGCTCTTCCTAACAAAAAATAGGCATCATATATACTTGAATTAATTTTAACAACCTTCTTAGCATATAACTCTGCGTCTGAATACTTTTTTTCTCGAATACTATTTAATGATAAACTTAAAAGTGCATTAGTGTTATTTTCATCTAACTCTAATACTTTCATAAAGTCACTTAGAGCATCTTCATGATTTCCCAATTCTTCGTAAGATCTCCCTCTTCTAAATAAAGACTTAGTGTCATTAGGTTTAAGTTTTAAACTCTCAGAGTAATGCTCAATTGCTTTTCCATAGTTTTTATTTTTATAATAAGAATCTGCTAGCCTAGACTCTTCTGATGTGCATGATAAAAGAAAAACAAGTAAAAAAATTTTTTTCATAAAAAAAAATAAATATTTTAGACAAACCTAAAAAATATATTTGATATATCTTAACCTTAATTAAATGCTGCCTAAACAATTGTCTAAATCTGAAGAAAATTATTTAAAAACAATTTTCAATTTGTCAGATTCTGGAAACAAACAAGTTTCTACTAATTCAATCTCAAAGATATTAAATATTGAGCCAGCGTCAGTAACAGATATGATAAAAAAGCTCTCAAAAAAAAAACTAATATATCACGAAAAATACAAAGGAAGTGCAATTTCAAAAAAAGGATCAAAATTAGCCATACAAATTATTCGTAGACATAGACTTTGGGAGGTTTTTCTTCATGATAAACTTCAATTTAAATGGAATGAAATCCATGATATAGCTGAGGAACTTGAACATGTATCATCTGAAGATTTGATCAATAAACTAGATAAATATTTAAAATATCCAAAAATTGACCCTCATGGGGATCCAATCCCTAATAAACTAGGAGAAATTGATTTAATAGATAAAATTTCAATTACTGGTCTTAAAATTAGCGAGAGAGGAATAGTTTCTAGAATAATTAAGGAGGATGAAAATTTCTTTAGTTTATTAAAAAAACTAAATATTGAGATTGGCACAGAAATACTTATTGAAGATATTATAGACTACGATGGATCTATTGAAGCAAGGATAGAGAATAAATCCGTCATTATTTCTAAAAATATTGCTGAAAACATTAAAATAACTAAAATTTAAATGAATCATTTTATTATCTTTTTTGAAACTATTTCATCTCCTATTCTCCAAGCACTTCTTGCTGGGCTTTTTACTTGGATTTTAACTGCATCAGGTGCAGCATTAGTTTTTTTATTTAATTCATCAAACAGAAAGTTTTTAGACGCATCTCTTGGGTTTACTGGAGGTGTAATGATTGCGGCTAGTGTCTGGTCATTACTTATTCCTGCAATTGAAACTGTAGAAGTTCAGAATGAACTTGGATATTCAAATTTACCTACATTTTTTCCTCCTGCTTTAGGTTTTTTGTTTGGAGCAATTTTCATGTATTTCCTAAATAAGTCAGTACCCCATTTGCATATTTTTGGAAAATTAGATGAAGCAGAAGGACCTAAGTCTGATCTTAAAAAAACCTCATTACTTGTTTTAGCAATTGCAATTCATAATATCCCAGAGGGATTAGCTGTAGGAGTTGCTTTTGGAGCCCTCGCTTATACTGACTTCTCATCAGTATTTAGTATTGGGTCAGCAGTTGCCCTAGCAATTGGAATTGGTATTCAGAATACTCCTGAAGGATTTGCTGTCTCTATGCCTCTTAGAAGAGCAGGATTCTCAAAATACAAATCATGGAGATGGGGTCAATTATCTGCAATTGTTGAACCAATTTTTGCGGTATTAGGAGCAGCTTTTGTAATTTTAGTTTTCCCAATATTACCTTATGCACTCGCATTCGCTGCAAGGGTATCACCAAATCTCTACTCTACAACCGAAGATATTGATAAATTTATTG
>JAYPDR010000059.1:0-1437 GCA_038125345.1 Marinoscillum sp.
AGTTGATGAGATAATATGTAAGTACTCTTTTGATTATATATTTCATTTTGCTGCTGAATCTCACGTTGACAACTCAATTTCTAACCCCAATGTGTTTGCTATGACTAACGTTATTGGCACCCTAAATCTATTAGAATCTTACAAAAATCTAGAAAAAAACAATAAGCTCTTCATTCATGTCTCAACAGATGAGGTTTTTGGATCTATTGACAAGGGTAATTTTAATGAATTATCTTTGTACCAACCCAATTCTCCTTACTCAGCTTCAAAAGCATCTTCAGATCACTTTGTTCGCTCTTACTTCAAAACGTATAATTTGCCTGTTATTATTACTAATTGCTCAAATAACTACGGACCATTCCAGCATAAAGAAAAATTTATACCAACTGTTATTAGGTCACTGCTTAAAAGAGTGAATATACCAGTATATGGAGACGGTAAAAATAAGAGAGAGTGGATATCTGTTAAAGACCATGTGAGTGCTCTATTGTATTTATCTGAGAGAGGAACTTTTGGAGAGAGTTATTGCATAGGCTCAGGTTATGAGCTATCAAATATCAATTTGGCAGAAAAAATTTGTGATTTATTTGATGAATTGACTCGTACTAGCGGATCAAAAGAACTAATATCATTTGTTAAAGATAGGAAAGGGCACGACTTTAGGTATTCAGTAGACTCAAAAAAAATAAAGGATCTAGGGTGGGAAAATCGTTCTTTTTTTGAGACTTCTCTTAGAGAAACAGTTCATTGGTATATTAATAATAAAGACTTTTTGCTATGATTTTAGATGTTCAATCATTTGATATTGAGGGGGTGAAATTATTCAAATTTCAGTCATATGATGATTCTAGGGGTGCTTTCTCTGAGGTATTCCTCTCAAATTTAGAATATTCTGAATTTCAAAAGAATTATATTCAAGAGAATGAGTCAATTTCTAGATACGGTGTGTTTAGAGGTATGCATTTTCAGAAAGGAGAGTATTCCCAATCAAAGCTTATCAGGGTGGTTAAGGGGAAAGTAGTTGATGTCTTCTGTGACTTAAGAAAATCATCAGTGACTTTTAAAAAAATTAGAACTATTAACCTAAGGCCAGGATGTATTCTTTATTTACCAAAAGGAATTGCTCATGGGTTTCTGTCTTTAGAAAATGACTCAATTCTCACTTATAAGTGTGATAATTATTACAACCATGCCCAAGAGTCAGGGTTTAATTTATTTAGAGGTAGCACCAATTTTGATGATATAATACCCTCAGAGAATATAATAATCTCAGAAAAAGATAGGGAGCTACCTAGTCTTGAAAATTCTTATATATTTGAGCATCTATGAAAGGAATAATACTCGCTGGGGGGAAGGGAACCAGACTCTATCCAATTACTAAGGCTATCTCTAAGCAGCTTCTTCCTGTTTACGATAAGCCAATGATTTATTACCCTA